>NZ_JBNPJT010000013.1:0-198342 GCF_050312595.1 Pseudomonas sp. UM16
GTCGCGGGCTTGTTCATCACACGTCCTTGTTCACGTCGAGGTGCAGGCAAGCGTTGTCCATGTGCTGGATACGCAGCTCTGGTGCGAGTTTGAGGGCATCAGGGGTACGCGCCAGCCAGCGCTGATAGGGCGCATCAGGGTTATTGGTGAATCCATCCCCCCAGCGCAGACTGCATTCAACCCAAATCGCCAGGCTGCGTTCGCTGCAAAGCCCCCAGGCCTGGCCCTCATCGAGACGGTCATCAAACCACTGGGATAACTGGCTTCTATCGATACGTGCCAGATGCTGGGGATGACTGTGCTCAAAGCGATGGTGCAGCCGTTCCATGAACCGCCAGCGTGCGGCCTGATTCAGCGCATTTATCTGCGCTTCGCCCAACTGAGCGTCCCCCTCCACCCACTCGGGTGGCGGCGCTGTCCGAGTGAATGTGCGCCACTCGGGGGGCTGATCAATCGCCCAGGCGTGGGAATTTTGCGGGAGGTGCCAGGAGTGAATCGGGCCAAGCACTGCATCCCGGTGCTCACCTTGATAGCTGTTTAGCCAGTAACGCGTCACCAGTGGGTCGGCAAAACGCAACAACCCCTTGCTGCCACGTACATCGGAGGGCGCAATGAAGCGGCGCAAATGATCAGCAACGACGATGATCGGCGCGGGGCTGTATAAAAGGCTGGCATCCGCCTGCTGGGCGGATCTTTGCCATGTAGCCTGAATCAGGTCGGATGAGCCTTGAACCGCTACCAATATAGGACCAAGCTCTTTGAGCGCCATCCAGCGGGTTCCCTGGTACAGTGGTTCGATCTCAATCGGCTCTGCGAGCGCGTAAAGACTTGCCAGGGCATTGGCGCGCAAGACACCATCGATCAGTAGGTAATTGGCTTGGGGGACGCTACTCACTGGGCATGTCCCTCCGCAGTCTGCTCACAGATTTCACACCATGGCTCAACCCGCATCAGTGCCTTCGCCTGCGACGAATCCTCCAGCGGCGGCGGGGTCGATAATCCTTCGAGCAAGCCAGGCAACGCCGGGGCCGCTGCGGTTCCCGCGAGAGGCGCACCACCGATTTGAATTTCGCTACTGCTGAAAATGCCGCCAGGGCCGATGACGATGTGCTGACCACCACCTTTCAAGCTGAGGCTGACGCCGGCATCGACGATCACTTGCCTTCCTGCCTTCAAGTGCACTTGCTGGCCCGCTTCAACTACTAGCGTTTGCCCCACTCGGGTATGACTGCTGCTGGCGACCTGCAAGTTGTCGTTGGACTTGAGTTCAACCTTGCGGTCCGCGCTCACGGTGCACTGGTCTTCAGCTTCCAGCACCGCGATGCTGTTGCCCTTGATGGTTTCCCGGCGCTCGTTACCGACTTCCACGCGACTATCGTTTTCGATCTTCTGCTCCAGGTCGCGCTGGGCGCGCAGGTAAATCAACTCCTGGCCTTTGCGATCTTCAATCGACAGTTCGTTGTAGCCACCGCTGTCTGGCGTGCTGCGGCTGCGCAGTACGGTTTTGGTTTTGTTCGCCGGTAACGGGTAGGGCAGCGATGTGTGCTTGTTGGGCACACAACCGGTAATCAATGGCTGGTCGGGGTCGCCTTCCAGGTAGGTCACCAGCACTTCCATACCGATGCGTGGGAGGGTTACTGCGCCAAAACCCTCGCCAGCCCAGCTCGACGCTACCCGTAACCAGCAACTGCTCTTATCGCTGTTGAGCTCGGCACGGTCCCAGTGAAATTCGACTTTGACCCGGCCATATTCATCGCAATAAATTTCCTCGCCTTCAGGCCCGGTGACCCGCGCCGTCTGGCTGACCAGCGCGGCGTTGCGGGTGACCCGCGGCGGCCGATAGAACACGTCCCAGGGGATGGCGCTGAAGCTGTTGCGGTAGCCCTGAGTGAAACCGTCGCCAGGCTGGACGTCGCTGTTGACCGACTCTTCAAGCACCTGCGGCTGTTTGCCTTCGTGGGTGACGCTGAGCAATAACCACAAGTCGTTGCAGTCTTTACGCGGGTGTTCAGTCAGTTCGACGAAGTGGCCACTGCGCAGAAACGGCTGGTCGCTTTGGCCTTCGGCCAACTGGTAGTCGCAGCGGTGCCGCTCCAGGGCATGGCGGGCGCGTTGCGTGGCGAGTTTTTCCGCTTCGATCAGCGTTGGGTAGCGGTAGTCTTCGAGTGCTGGACTGAACTCGGCAGTGAGCTGATTTTCCAGCAACAGGCTTGGCCGCTGGAAGTCATAACCGCGGTGCGTGACCGTGCTGGTACGGGTGCTGAAGCGTCGCGAGAACTGGCTGATGACCGGGTGCTCGGCCACCAGACCACTGCTTTGCTGATACGGCGTGGCGCCGAGCTTGGGGAAAAAGGTCTGATCGTCGGTGAAGACCAGTACGTGGCCATCCGGGCTGTGTTGGTGATGCCAGGCAATCCCGTCTTCACTGCACAACCTCTGGATCAGTTCGTAGTCGTTTTCAAAATATTGAGTGCAGTATTCGCGTTCAGGGCTGGTGCGGACATGAAAAACAAAGGCATCGGCCTGAATCCCATGGCCCTGGAGCACCTGGGCAACGATCTGCGGCACTGTCAGTTGCTGGAAAATCCGCTGGTTATGGCTGAACTGCAAGTAGTGCAGCGCGGGCACCAGGGTCAGTTGATAGCGGGTCAGGCGTCTGCCAGGTTCGCCGACCAGGACATCTTCGATATGCCCGTGAATGCCTTCGCCCTGCAGGCCAAAGCGCAGGAACGCCGGTTGACCAAGCAGACTTTCCAGATCGAAGTCAGGGTATTCGCTGACCAGTTCAACCTTGATTGCATACAGGCAACTGAGGGTTTCAGTACCGTCAAACGCCAGTACTTTGAAATCGTTGCGAACCGTGGGGATCAGTAACTCGAACTGCACGCTATGGGCCGACGCGAACATACGTTTGTCCTTAAACGGGTGAGAAAACAACGCGGTGCCCAAGTCACATCGTGCTATGAGCTGGCGTAAACACCCGGAAAAGCTACCAAGCGTGACAAAAAAATGATGTCAGACGCTTCCGAAAATACATCTGCATTTACAGACTATTGATTGGTGGCTCATAAAAACCCCGCCCCCACCGCGAACCTGGTTTTGCAGGCGCACCGAATTTCTCAAGTGACGAGCAACACGCAAATATCTCTGAGTTTTCAGTCAATATCCGCCATAAAATTTCGAACAGTGCTTGTTTTTAAGCATTTCTATCAATTTTCTCGCAAGGCTTGCCATCTTTAACCCCACTGGTTAAGTTGAAGCCATGAAAACCTTTCAGACCCTCATCCTGCTTCGTCAACATCGCAGCCTCTGCCTGGTCAGTGCACGACTACCAAGCTGAATCGCGACGCCTCGCCTTTTCATCTCGTTTTCGTTCGGCAGGCCACCTTTCCAGGCCGCACATTCAAGGATTGCTTTCATGACCATGCTCAAAGACCCTTCGAAAAAATACAGTGCCTTCGCTACCGTCAACTTGCCTGACCGTACCTGGCCATCGAAGACCATCACTCAAGCACCGATCTGGTGCAGTTCCGACCTGCGTGATGGCAACCAGTCGTTGATCGAGCCCATGGATGCGGCGAAGAAACTGCGCTTCTGGAAGACCCTGGTCAGCGTTGGCGTGAAAGAAATCGAAGCCTCCTTCCCTTCGGCTTCGCAAACCGATTTCGATTTCGTCCGCACCCTGATCGAAGACGGCCACATTCCTGACGACACCACCATCCAGGTGCTGACCCAGGCCCGTGAAGACTTGATCGCCCGTACCTTCGAGTCCCTGCGCGGCGCGAAAAAGGCCATCGTCCACCTGTACAACGCCACCAGCCCGTCGTTCCGCCGCATCGTCTTCAACCAGGACAAGCAAGGCGTGAAAGACATCGCGGTGAACGCGGCCAAGCTGTTCGTCAAATACGCCGCCCAGCAGCCAGACACCCAGTGGACCTTCCAGTACTCGCCAGAAACCTTCAGCGCCACCGAACTGGCGTTCGCCAAAGAAGTCTGTGATGCGGTGATCGAGGTGTGGAACCCGACCCCGGACAACAAAATCATCCTCAACCTGCCGGCCACCGTCGAGGTGTCGACGCCGAATATCTACGCCGACCAGATCGAGTGGTTCGGGCGCAATGTATCGCGCCGCGACAGCGTGATCATCAGCCTGCACACCCACAACGACCGCGGTACTGGCGTGGCCGCCACCGAGCTGGGCCTGATGGCCGGCGCCGACCGTGTCGAAGGCTGCCTGTTCGGCAACGGCGAGCGTACCGGCAACGTCGACTTGGTGACTCTGGCGCTGAACCTCTACACCCAGGGCGTCAACCCTGAGCTGGACTTCTCCGACATCGATGGCGTGCGCAAAGTGGTTGAGGAGTGCAACCAGATTCCAGTGCATCCACGTCATCCATATGTCGGCGACCTGGTTCACACCGCCTTCTCGGGTTCGCACCAGGACGCTATCCGCAAGGGCTTCACCCAGCAGAAAGAAGACGCCAAGTGGGAAGTGCCGTACTTGCCGATCGACCCGGCCGACATTGGCCGCAGCTACGAGGCGGTGATCCGCGTCAACAGCCAGTCGGGCAAAGGCGGTATTACTTACCTGCTCGAACAGGAATACGGCATCAGCTTGCCACGTCGTATGCAGATCGAGTTCAGCCAGGTGGTCCAGGGTGAAACCGACCGTCTGGGCCTGGAGATGACTGCCCAGCAGATCTACAACTTGCTGCACCGCGAGTACTTGCAGGCCAACGCCCCGTACGCACTGGTCAGCCATCGCCTGCAGGAAGAGAACGGCAACAGCAAGGTTGAAGTGGAAGTCTCCAGCGAAGGCGAGACCACCCTGCACTGGCGCGGCAAGGGCAATGGCGCCCTCGAAGCCCTGGTGGCTGGCCTGCCGGTTGCCGTGGAGATCATGGACTACAACGAGCACGCCATCGGCGCCGGCACCAACGCCAAGGCTGCGGCCTACATCGAACTGCGTGTGGCCGGTGGTCGTCCGGTGCATGGTGTGGGTATCGATGAAAACATCACCACCGCCAGCTTCAAGGCGCTGTTCAGTGCGCTGAACCGCTCACTGAGCCAGCAGGCAGCCAAGGCGGCCTGAAACCTCGCTATTGGTTGTTGAAGAATGCCCGCTTCTTTCGATAGAGGCGGGCATTTTCTTTTTCGCCCTCGGTATACTGCCCCGCTGTTACCTCGTGCACCGACACATCCAGTAAGGACACTCGATGAGCAACTACCTCGAACGCGCAATGACCAACCTGCGCACTATTGGCATCAACCTGCTTGGCCCTGCTCAGGATGCGCCGGTATTGGTCCTGCTCGACCGTGTGGCGCACTATGACCCGACCCGAGTCACCGCCATCGCCACCGTCCTGCAACAGGCCACCGCCTTCAACAGCATGGTCCGCGAACAGATCGAAGGCATGGACATCTCCACGCGTTTCATGGACATCACCCAACGCTTCACCTCGATCCGTGAAGACGCCGCAGCCATGGCCGGGTGGATAGATGACGGCCAGTTGGACACCGTGGAAAAACTCAAGCTGGCGTGGATGAACATGCGCCGAGGCTCAATCCCCAGCCGTTTCAACGATATCCGCGACAACTACTTGCAGGTGTGCAAGGCGGCCAACGACCAGATCAGCCGCGAGAACGTGATTCTGGAGTCCTACATGGACTTTCGCATGGCCATAAAGGCAGCTGAAGTCCAGGCTCAAGAAGTCCTGGCCCTGGCCGGCAAGGCACTGGAGCAGCGCACGCAAGCGCTGGGCGATGCCAATGACAACGTCGTTGCCGCCGAGACCGCTGAACCTGCCCAGCTTGCCGCCCTCGAGTTGCGTCGCGACGAAGCCGTGCGAGCCCTGCAGGACGAAGACAAGCGCCACCAGATCGTCAAGGACATCGCCGACGACCTGAAGGTGGGCTACAACACCGCCGAAATGGTCTTTGCCCGAATCAACCAGGTGCATGTGGTCAAGGAGCGCCAATACCAGCGCATGGTGTCGTTCTTCTCCACCAATGAAGTGGTGCTGACTGGGCTTGCCGTATCGTTCACCAGCAACAGCGGCCTGGCCGAAGCCACCCATACCCTCAATGCAACCACCGACGGTATCAGCAAGGGCCTGGAAGCGCTGGGAAGCACCGGCAATCAGCAACTCGAAGCGGCGGTAAAGGCCAGCTACGGTTCAACGATCAAAATTGATTCGGTACGCGCACTGGCCGACGCCACACTGTCGTTCCAGACCGACATGAACAGCCTGACCGAGACTTACCGGGCAGAATCGAGCAATGCCTCCCGCGACATCGCCGAGGCCGTCGAGGACGCCAAGCGCAAGTTTGCAGCATTACTTAGCAAAGCCGCTTGATGAACGCTATTACACTCTCCGAACAGCTCGGAGCGATGGCGCTTGTCGATGAACTGCGCCACCAGCAGATGCAGGCCCAGGAACACCTGAACCTGCCCAAACGTCGTGAGCAAGTGGCGGCGCGTATTCGTGACTATTACCAGCGCCACAACATCGCTTTCGATGAGGCCTTGATCGACCAAGGCGTGCGTGAATTTTTCGCCCGCCGCCTGGTCTTCGAAGCACCTGTGCTGGGCTGGCGCCAACGGCTGCTGAGCAAAGCGTCAATGGCGCGCAGCCAGCTGTACAAACTGACCCTGGCGATCATCGCGGCGGCGCTGGTCACCCAGTGCACCCGTATCGTGCATGACAGCAGCATCACCGTCGATATAGAAAATAGCGCCCACGACCTGCGGCGCCACGACGATCGGCTGCGTAGCGAAATCCAGCTCCAGCACAACAAGCTCAAGCAGTTGCAAAATCAGCTACTGACGCAACCCGATGTCGCCGTCAGCCGTATTCTCGAGCGTGTCGAGCAGACATTGCCGCCACTGGATCAAACCGTTGCCAGTGATCTACCGCAGTTCGTCCACAAAGCCAACCGGGATAACGTCAAGGCTCTGATCGAAAAGCGCGAGGCACAACTCAAGCAGGTCAGCGCTGCGCTGCGCTCAAACAATGACGGCTTCGCAACCGTCGCGGGCATTTACGAGCAGCGCGACGAACTCGCACGGCTATTGGCCCTGCCGACCTATCAGGACGGCATCAAGCAGTTTGCCAAACTCAAGGAACTTGCCACCTCGGCCGACCAGCACCTGCTGCAAGTCAAGGATAAGGACACACTCGAAGCGGCCAGCCGGCAGGTCGGCGAACTGGGTTATCAAATTCATCAGAGCGCCATCTGGCTCGAACAGATAGCCTTGCGCGATCAGTTGCTGCAGCGTCTCAAGGCGATACCCTTGGCCACTGGCGAGCGCGCGCAATTACACGCATTGCTCGCTCATGCCAACAACAGCCTGGACGCCCAGAACCTCGGCCAGACCCGCGCTCAACTCCAGCAGCTGAAGCGCTTACTCGACTTTGCCGCCGTAGCACTGACCCTTCAGGTCGTGGACCGTAGCGGGACCAAGTCCGGTGTCGAGCGTTGCTACGATGCCGCAGGCTGCAATCGCGGCGAGGCCGGTGACAAGGGCAAGAGCTGGTTCCTGGTGGTCGAGGCTACCGACCCAGGTGGCATCAGGACAGAAGTGCCGGTCACCAGCGCCGAAACCGGCGAGCAACGCTGGACCCGTGTCTTCGCTGTGCGCGTCAGCCAGGCTGAGTACCTCAAGGTCAAGCAGGACAAGCTCGACGACGGCCATGTCGATGAACGGATGATGGGCAGTAAGGCTGCCAACTCGCTGAGCCTGAACTTCAACCAGCGCACCACGAGCAGCCCCGACATGATCATGGATTGGTAAACACATGACCCCCACTACCCTCATCAGCAGCGTGGCGCAGAATGCCCGCAGCAGCGAGGCCTTGCTGCGTAACGCCGAGCAACGGCTGTCTGCCCTGAGTAATCAGGAAGCACGCCTGGAACAGGATATCCTCACGCGCTTGAGCAACATTGCCACCCTCAAACTCGAACATAGACCGGCCCTCGACCAGGATACTCTGCTGCAATTGCAGGCGCGCCGGGATGCCGAAATCCAACTGCGCGCCGAACTGGCCCGGATCGAAACGGATATCGCCACCTCGCTGGCCAACCAGCAGTCGTTGCGCACGCGCATCGCCAGCGTCGACCGCCAGGTGAAAGACCACCTTGAACTGCAACCCGCCTGGTGCGAACTGGGCGAACAGTTGCTGGCCGCGCAACTAGCCAACCGCGAAGAGATCACCGGCTATGCCGAAATCCGCCAGGAGTGTGTCGACAAGCTGCTGTCATACAGCGCCAACCCGATTTACTACTACTTGCGCAAACGCGACTACGGCACCGACCAGTACCGCTACAACCGCCTGCACCGCTGGTTGGACAACACACTGGCCAAGCGCGTGAACTTTCAGGCCAATCGCAACAACGAACTGATGCTGCTCAGCATGCAGACCCGCAACGAGGAACTGCAAGGCGAACGCCTGGCCTTGATTGCCACCTTGCAGGCCGATAGCGTCCAACGTCTGGCCTTGGCTCGAACGGCTGCCGGCATGGACCCACTGACAAGCGAAGACTCAGCACTGAACACGCACATTGTCGCGGCCAAGGATCGGGCCAACGGGCAGCACCAGCAACTGGCCGATTTTGCCGGCAAGCAGGACCCGCACTACCTGCGTATTCGTCAGAACATCACCGAGCGCCTGCAGGCGCAGACGATTGAACAGCTGCTGCTCGAGGTGCAGAAGACCCCAGACAGCAACGACGACAAGATCGCAACCCAGCTCCAGGAGCTATACCCGCGCCTGCGAGATGTGCAGGCGCAGTTGCCTGACCTGCACAACCAGCACGAACGTGCCCTGGGCGACTACGAGCGAGCCAAGGAACTGGAGCGAGCGCTGCGCACCGACTACTACCGCGACAGCGATTACAGCTACCACACCCATTTGCGTTTCGAGCGCCTGATGACCGACTACATGAGCCGCGACCTCAGCTTGCACGCACTGGAAACCCTGCTGCAAAGTGGCCGACGCCGGGTGCCACGCAGTTCGTCGTCCAGCGGCTCGGCGTCGAGCAGTTGGTCGAGTTCCGGCGCCAGCGGTTCAAGCTCAAGCAGCGGCTTTTCCACCTCCAGTACCAGCGGCGGCGGCAGTTTCAGCACCACCGACAGTTTCTGAACGGCGAAAAAAAACGGTGCGCCGACCAAGCGCACCGTAAAACCGTGTAGCACACAACGATTCAGTTAAATTCAGTCCAGCAGTGCCAATGCCTCGGCACTGCAATCGCTAATCCGCGACCACTCGCCATGCTTGATCCAGCCACTGTCGAGCATCCAGGTGCCGCCGACGCACATGACATTAGGCAGTGCCATGTAGCTACGCACGTTGCTCGGGTTGACCCCGCCAGTGGGGCAGAAACGCACATCGCCAAACGGCCCGCCGAAGGCCTTGATGGCTGCCACGCCGCCACTGATTTCCGCAGGGAACAGCTTGAAGCGACGGTAGCCAAGGGCGTAACCCATCATCAGCTCCGAGGGTGTGCTGATTCCCGGCAGCAATGGCAGCTCACTTTGTACGCCTGCCTCCAGAATGTCTGGGGTGATGCCTGGCGTCACCACAAACTGCGCGCCAGCCGCTTCTACAGCAGCGAACATCTTGCGATCCAGTACGGTGCCAGCACCGACGCACAACTCCGGCCGTTGCTCACGCAACACCTGAATAGCTTTCAGGCCATGCTGCGAACGCAGGGTCACTTCCAGAGTCTTGATACCGCCGGCAGCCAAGGCGTCGGCCAGCGGCAGGATGTCTTCTTCACGGGCGATGGTGATCACCGGCAGAATGCGCGCCTGGGTGCAGATCTGATCGATCCGGGCAACTTTGTCGGCCATGGAAACTCCCGGCTGTTTCAGTTCATGCGTGGTCATAACGGCGGATCCTTGGCTCATGGGCACCAGTAAATATCCAGAGGGTCTTGTAAGAAGGCGCGAATCGGCATCTCGGTTAAGTCATCACCCGCCAGCGCGGCGCGAAGGGTAGCGAGTTTGCCCGGGCCTTGCACGGACAAGGCGGTGAAACCGGCACGGGCCAGCAAGGCACGGGTCATGCTCAGGCGCTGATGCGGCACCGTCGGCGCCAGCATCGGCAAACAACGACGCGGGCTCTGCGGATCAAGGCCTTCGCTGAGGTTCGGGCTGTTAGGGAACAGCGAAGCTGTGTGACCGTCGTCGCCCATGCCCAACACCAGCACATCGATGCCTGGCAGTTCGGCCAGGACCTGATCAGTTTCAAGCGCAGCGGCTTCAAGGCTGGCGGCAGCGCGGTAAAGGCCAAGGAACTGCGCCTTGGCGGCATTGCCGGTCAACAGATGGCGCTTGAGCAAACCAGCATTGCTGTCGGCATGCTCGACCGGCACCCAGCGCTCGTCGGCCAAGGTAACCAGTACCTTTGACCAGTCCAGCGACTGCTGGATCAGCGCCTGAAAAAACGCCACCGGGCTGCGCCCACCGGAGACCACCAAAACGGCTTGGCCCTTCTGCGCTATGGCTGCATTCAAGTGCCCCGCTACATCGCTGGCCAAGCCTTCGGCCAACTGCGCGGCTGCGTTGAAGTCATGTGCCGTCACATTAGTCGGCAGTTGAAGTTCAGATATCGCCATACCAAGACCTCCCATCACGGGTAATCAATGCAATCGAGCTCATTGGCCCCCACGACCCCGCGGCATAGGGTTTGGGCGCATCGCCGCTGTGCTTCCAGCCGGCGATCAGTTGATCGCACCACTTCCACGCGTATTCAATTTCGTCTTTACGCACAAACAGGTTCTGATTGCCGCGCATCACTTCCAGCAACAAACGCTCATAGGCATCGGGAATCCGCGCGCTGCGCCAGGTGTCGGAGAAATTCAGTTGCAACGGCCCGCTGCGCAGTTGCATGCCCTTGTCCAGGCCCTGCTCCTTGGTCATCACCCGCAAAGAGATGCCTTCGTCCGGCTGCAAACGGATGATCAGTTTGTTGCCGATCTGCAAACGCTGCTCCGGGGCGAAGATGTAGTGCGGGGTTTCCTTGAAGTGGATGACGATCTGCGAAAGTTTTTGCGGCATGCGCTTGCCGGTACGCAGATAGAACGGCACACCTGCCCAACGCCAGTTGCGGATATCGGCACGCAGGGCGACAAAGGTTTCGGTGTCGCTTTGGGCGTTGGCGTTGTCTTCTTCCAGGTAACCCGGCACCGACTTGCCTTCGCTATAGCCGGCGATGTACTGGCCACGCACCACGCAGGTGCTCAGGCCTTCGCCGGTGATCGGCGCCAGGGCCTTGAGAACCTTGACCTTCTCGTCGCGAATGCTGTCGGCGGAGAGGTCACTGGGCGGATCCATAGCAATCAGGCAGAGCAACTGCAACAGGTGGTTCTGGATCATGTCGCGCAGCTGCCCGGCCTTGTCGAAGTAGCCCCACCGCCCTTCGATGCCGACCTTCTCGGCCACGGTGATCTCCACGTGGGAAATGGAGTTCTGGTTCCACTGGGTTTCGAACAGGCTGTTGGCAAAGCGCAGGGCAATCAGGTTCTGGACGGTTTCTTTGCCCAGGTAATGGTCGATGCGATAGACACGGTTTTCCGGGAAGTACTGCGCTACGGCATCGTTGACCCGACGCGAAGAGTCCAGGTCATGGCCGATGGGTTTTTCCAGGACCACGCGGGTACGCGCGCTGAGCCCGACCTTGTCGAGGTTCTCGCAAATACCGCCATAGACCGCGGCCGGAGTCGCGAAGTAGGCGATCAGTTGGCTGTCATCAGCGACCTGTTGCGCCAGGGCCTGGTAGTCCTCAACCTTGAGGAAGTCGACATGGATATAGTTCAGACGCGCCAGAAAGCGCTGCAATACCAACGGCTCGATCTGCCCGGACGGGACAAACGCCTGCAGGTGCGCCTCGATCGATGCCAGGTGGTCATCCGCACTGCCAGGCTCCCGCGCCAGCGCCAGTACCCGCGTATCGGCGTGCAGCAGGTCAGCGCGGTCGAGCTGGTAAAGCGCTGGAAACAGCTTGCGCAAGGCCAGGTCGCCGAGGGCGCCAAACAGGGCAAAGGTGCAAGGTTCAACGCTGATCGATGCCATGATGTTGGTTCTTTTATCAAGTTGACGTAGAAATACCGGTTTCAATCGCAGTTTTCAAGGAATAATGTAGTAAAAACCACAACATTCTACCCAGTGGATAGATTCAAGTGGTGTGCCATCCATGCCATCAGTACGATAGGCCACCGTGCCAAAAGCCCCCTGCCCTCGGCAGGGCGCTGCCTCATCGACCCAAGGACAAATCCCATGGACCGCGTGCGAAACCTCCTGGAGCAGATCCAGGGCCGCCTCGAAGAGCTAAACAAGGCTGAGCGCAAAGTCGCCGAAGTCATCCTGCTCAACCCTCAGCAAGCCACCCGTTTCAGCATTGCCGCCCTGGCCCAGGCCGCCAAAGTCAGCGAACCAACGGTGAACCGCTTCTGCCGCTCGTTCGGCGTCAGTGGTTACCCCGAGCTCAAGCTGCAACTGGCGCAGAGCCTGGCCAGTGGCGCGGCTTACGTCAGCCGGGCAGTGGAAGCCGATGATGATCCGGCGTCCTACACCCAGAAGATCTTTGGCAGTGCCATCGCCTCGTTGGACAGTGCCTGCCAGCAACTCGATCCGCAGCTGATCAGCCGCGCTGTCGACATGCTGATCCAGGCCCGACAGATCCACTTTTTCGGCCTCGGCGCCTCAGCACCGGTGGCGCTCGACGCGCAACACAAATTCTTTCGCTTCAACCTCGCCGTGTCCGCCCATGCCGATGTGCTGATGCAGCGCATGCTGGCTTCGGTGGCCCATACCGGCGAACTGTTCGTGATCATTTCCTACACCGGGCGCACCCGTGAGTTGGTCGAAGTCGCACGCCTGGCCCGGGAGAACGGTGCCTCGGTCCTTGGCCTGACCGCCGCCGATTCGCCCCTGGCCAAAGCCAGCAGCCTGAGCCTGAACATTCCCCTGCCCGAAGACACCGACATTTATATGCCGATGACTTCACGGATTATCCAGCTGACCGTACTCGACGTACTGGCCACCGGGATGACGCTGCGCCGTGGCGTGGACTTCCAGCCACACCTGCGCAAGATCAAGGAAAGCCTCAACGCCAGCCGCTACCCGATCGACGACGAACTCAACTGAGCATCTGTGCCTGCAAGCGCAGGTGAGCCTGTTCACCCGGGGCCAGGCTCAAGCTGTCACTGCTACCACTGGCCGCCTCGACACAGACGAAACCCAGGTTTTCACTGCTGCTGACGCCCATCAAGGGGCGACTGCCCGGATGCCAGACGATGGTGTCCTCGCTACCACCGGTATCGATGCTCAATTGTCGTTGCCAGGCCGGATCGTGCAGTTGCACGGTCGCCGCATTGGGGAACACCCGCTGACAGCCGCCGTGGACCTTCAAGGCGCCTTTCTGGCGACAGGCCTGACGGTTCAAACGGTCGTAACCCTCAATGTTTTCTAGCCCAGATAGCGCTATCTCAGAAACGTCACTAATACGCCAGTAAGCCAGCAGAGCATGACTCAGCTGACAAGGTTGACTGTCCTGATGTTCGGTACTGAGTTGCAACTCCATGCGCTTGCCCAACCTCGCCAACAGGTCGACCTGCCAGTCGCACAGTTGCAAACGCCATTCGAGCGTCACGCCCTCTTCGTCTTCACTGCTGTCGATCAGTTTCCAGTCGAGCAAACGCGCCCAGCCGTGCGCTGGCCACATGTCTTCGCTGGGGTGGCGACCGTACCAGGGCCAGCACACCGGCACACCGCCACGAATGGCGCCAACCTGCGGCCACTGCGCAGCGCACCACAACCAGGGCCGGTCGCCGGTGGGCTGAAAGTGCAACAGCTGCGCACCCTGCCTGCTGAATACGGCCTGGCACTGGGGGTGATCGATGATCAGCACATCACGCTGCTGATAACGCTCCCACTCGAAGGTCGGTCGCGGCCTCTGCGAGGTGAAGAAGCGTTGTAGCGGGTGCTCGGGCATAACCTGGGACTCTTGTTGTTAGTTAGGGTCTCATCGCGGGCCAAGCCCGCGACAAGCTCGTAAATTTACAACATATTGCCTCAGAACGACGACTGAATCTTCAAGCCAGCGACCAGCGCGTTGTCCACTTCGTCCACCCCACCGGGGTGGGTGATGTACTGTAGGTTCGGACGAACAGTCAGCCAGTTGGTCACGTGGAAACCGTAGTTGAGCTCGTAGTTGTATTCGGTAGTGCGCAGTGGCGAGAACAACGGATCTTCGTAATTGCCCACACCGTTGGCGGCATTGAGCAACTCGGCGTTTTTCTTCACGTCGTCGTTGACATGGATACGGGCAAAACCAATGCCGATGTCATCCTTCGGACGCGCATCGAACGGGCCTTTGTAGACAAACATCAACGACTGGTAGTTGTCGATGAAGTTGGTGTCTTTGTCATGGAAGGTGGCGTTTGCCGCGATGTTCAGGCCACGGCTGGCATCGCCGTTATGGCGGGTGAGTTGCTGTTGCGCGACAAACCAGTAGCCATGCTTGCTGTCATGCACGCGATAACTGTTACCCGTGGTCGCCGCATCCTGACCGTTGTCATCCTCACGCACATCATCGGCGTCGGCCGTACTCTTGTAGTAACCCACACGGTATTCGCCCGGCAGGCTGTTGATTTTCGGTGACCAGACCAGCTCGACCGGCAAAACGGTACCGGCGGTACCACTGCCGCTGAGCTTGAAGCCGTTGCCGTGCTCCAGCTGCGAGGGGTTCTGGTTGTACGCCCCGACTTGCGCAAAGAGCTCATCGTTGATGTTGTACTTGAAGCGGATCGCCGCCTGACTGACCGGCCAGTTGTACCAGATGTTAGTGGCCCAGTTACCCACCTGGGAGCCACAGAACGCCAGGTTCTGGAAATCGCACGGGAAGGTGTTGAAGTCTTCGCCTTCGCCGAAGTAACCGGCCTTGATGTCGAGTTTGTTGTCGAAGAACTGATGCTGAATCCACAGCTGGGTCAGACGCACCATATGCCCCCGGCCGTAGACTTCCTGCGATGAGCTCAGAGTGCCGGCACGCGGGTCGCCAATGCGGTCATTGGAAATGTTCTCGCCGTTACGGTTGGTCAGCTGAATCTTGGCCTGGGTGTTGGCCCAGCCCAGCAGTTTTTGCAGATCCAGCGCGGCCCCCAGGCCGAACTGGTCGCTGTAGCGTGCAGTCTTGTCATCGTTGAAGCCACCATCGAGGTTTGCGCCAACTTCACCAACGTAGTCGATTTTGATGTCGACGCCCTTCTCCAGCAGTTCGGTACGGGTACCGCCCCAGTCGCCGGTCATCCATTGCGACTCCGGGGCAAAGGCATCGGCAGCCTGCGCCCCGCAGTTGACCCCGAGGGCCACCAGCAGACTCAGCGGAACCAGTGGCTTGATGCGTTTTAAGTGATCCATCCCTTGTGTCCTCGTTTTATTGTTCTTGATGGGCGTGTACGACTTACAACGAATTCAGCGACCCTTGAATTTCGCGATATTGTCCTGGCCGGCCTGCGGCGCTGTGACATTGACGCCCAGACGCTCGCCGCTGACGGCATCGAACAACAGCACCCGTGCCGGATCGAGTTGCAGGTTCAGGGTGTCGCCCACCTGGGTCGCCACATCCGGCGCCAGACGGCAGCAGACCTTGGTCTGGTTAAGGGTGATGAACACCAACAGGTCCGGCCCTGTCGGCTCGGTAATCTGCACCTCGGCGCGAATGCTCGGCAGGCCATTGGCCTGCGCCGGGGCCAGGGCAATCTGTTCTGGTCGAATGCCGAGGATCACTTCACGTTCCTCCAGCCCGTCATCACTCATGCCCAAGGGTAGTTCGCAACGAGCCTGGCCACTGTCGAGCAGCGCCTGCAGGCGCCCGTCCTTGCGCTGCAGGCGCAGCGGAATGAAGTTCATCGGTGGCGAGCCGATGAAGCTGGCAACAAACAGGTTGGCCGGGTCGTTGTAGATCTGCTGCGGCGTACCGAACTGCTGGATCAGGCCATCCTTCATCACCGCCACCTTATCGCCCAAGGTCATGGCCTCGATCTGGTCATGGGTGACGTACACCGTGGTGGTCTTCAGGCGCTGGTGCATCAGTTTGATTTCGGTGCGCATCTCCACCCGCAGCTTGGCATCGAGGTTAGACAGCGGCTCATCGAACAGGTAGATCTTCGGTCGCCGCGCCAGCGCCCGGCCCATGGCCACACGCTGCTGCTGGCCACCGGACAGCTGGCCCGGCTTACGCGTCAGCAGGTGCTCGATCTGCAGCAGCTTGGCCACCCGCGCCACTTCCTCATCGATTGCCGCTGCGGGCATTTTGCGCATCTTCAGGCCGAAGGCGATGTTGTCGCGCACGTTCATGGTCGGGTACAGCGCGTAGGACTGAAAGACCATGGCAATGTCGCGATCCTTGGGGCTCATGCCACTGATGTCGGCATCGTCCACCAGGATCGCCCCGCCGCTGATCTGTTCGAGGCCGGCGATACAGTTCATCAGGGTCGACTTACCGCAGCCGGAAGGCCCGACCAGAATCAGGAACTCCCCGGCGTCGATCGACAAATCGATATGTTTTAAGGTATCCGGCAGACCACTGCCGTAGCACTTGTTGACGTTGCGCAGTTCAAGCGTTGCCATGTTCTCTCACCCCTTGACCGCGCCGGCTGTAAGCCCGCGCAGGAAATACTTGCCAGCCAGTACGTAGACCAACAGGGTCGGTAAGCCGGCGATCATCGCCGCCGCCATGTCGACGTTGTATTCCTTGACCCCGGTGCTGGTGTTGACCAGGTTGTTCAGGGCCACGGTGATCGGTTGTGCGTCACCGCTGGCGAATACCACACCGAAGAGGAAGTCGTTCCAGATCTGGGTGAATTGCCAGATCAGGCAGACCATGATGATCGGCACCGACATCGGCAGCAGAATACGCCCGAAGATGGTGAAGAACCCTGCCCCGTCCAGCCGTGCCGCGCGCACTAAGGCATCCGGTACGCTGCAGTAGTAGTTGCGGAAAAACAGCGTGGTGAAGGCCAGGCCGTAGACGATGTGCATCAGCACCAGGCCGGTGGTGGTACTGGCCAGGCCCAACTTGCCCAAGGTGAAGGAGGCTGGCAGCAGCACGGTCTGGAACGGCAGGAAACAGCCGAACAGCAGCAGGCCGAAGAACAATTGCGAACCGCGAAAACGCCACATCGACAGCACGTAGCCGTTCAAGGCACCGAGCAGGGTCGAGATCACCACCGCCGGAAGAGTGATCTTCACCGAGTTCCAGAAGTAGCCACCGACCGTGTCCCAGGCTTTGATCCAGCCAATGCCAGTGATCACTTCCGGCCAGCTCAACAAGTTACCGGTGCGGATGTCGTCGGGCGATTTGAAGCTGGTCAGCAGCATCACAATCAGCGGAATCAGGTACAGCGCGCAGGCCAGCAACAGCGTGGCATAGACGGCAATACGGCTGAAGTTGAACCGACGCGAAACCAGGGAGCTAGTCATGGCGTTTGTTCCTCAGTTCCGAATACAGGTAAGGCACCAGGATCGAAAGGATCGCACCGAGCATCAGGATCGCACTGGCTGACCCCATACCCATCTGTCCGCGACTGAAGGTAAAGGAGTACATGAACATCGCTGGCAGGTCCGAGGCATAGCCCGGGCCACCGGCGGTCATCGCCGCGACCAGATCGAAGCTCTTGATCGCGATATGGGCGAGGATCATCAGGGCGCTGAAGAACACCGGGCGCAGGCTTGGCAGCACTATGCGCAGGTAGATGCTCGGCAAACTGGCACCGTCCACTTGCGCTGCGCGAATGATTGACTGGTCAACGCTACGCAGCCCCGCCAGAAACAGCGCCATGACAAAACCCGAGGCTTGCCATACCGCGGCAATGACCAAGCAGTAGACAACCCGGTCAGGGTCGACCAGCCAGTCCAGGCGAAAGCCTTCCCAGCCCCAGTCGCGGAGCATCTTGTCCAGCCCCAGCCCAGGGTTGAGCAGCCATTTCCAGGCGGTGCCGGTGACGATCATCGACAGCGCCATGGGGTACAGGTACACCGTGCGAATAAAGCCTTCGCGACGGATACGCTGGTCGAGCAGTACTGCCAGCAGCACACCAATCACCAGGCTGATGGCGATGAACAGGCCACCGAACAGCAGCAGGTTCTTGCTCGCGACCCACCAGCGGTCGTTTTCCATTAGCCGTGCATATTGCGCCAGGCCCACCCATTTGTAGCTGGGCATGAAGCTTGAGTTGGTGAAGGACAGGATGAAGGTCCAGAGGATATAACCGTAAAAGCCCACCAGGACGATCAGCATGCTGGGCGCCAGCACCAACTTGGGCAGCCAGCGTTGCAAGGCATCGACGGGCGAGGCCTTGTTGAGGGTGGCAACAGTGTTCATCAGTTTGATCTCGATTGGAGGGCGGCGCTATGCACCGCATCGCTGGCAAGGCCAGCGCCTACAGGATTGGTGCATGCTGTTCCCTGTAGGAGCCGGCCTTGCCGGCGATGCGGCCCCCACAGCGTCAGTGCCTAGCCCATCACTTGGCCGACTTGATCGCCGAATTCAGCTGTTTGACCGCCGTCGCGGGATCCGCTTTCGGGTCGTTGAAGAAGTTGCTGACCACGTCAAAGATCGCCCCCTGTACCGCCAGGCTCGTGGCCATGTTGTGGGCCATGCTTGGTTGCAGACCGTCACCTTTTTCGGCTTCTTTGAAGTCCACCGAGGACTTCTGTGTGCAAGCGTCGAACTGGCTCATGTCCATGTCCTGACGTACCGGCAGCGAGCCTTTGTTCTGGTTGAATACGGTTTGGAACTGCGGCTCCAGGGCAACCTTGGCGAGGTCATTCTGAGCCTTGATGTCGTCTTCATTCTTGAGCTTGAACATCGCCAGCGAGTCAATGTTGTAGGCAAAACTGCCCTGGGTGCCGGGGAAGGCCACGCACTGATAGTCCTTGCCGGCGACCTTGCCCGCGGCGGTCCATTCGCTCTTGGCCCAATCGCCCATGATCTGCATGCCAGCCTTGCCGTTGATAACTTCGGCAGCAGCGATGTTCCAGTCACGCCCGGCGCGATTAGGGTCCATATAGGTGCCCAGGCGCTGCAGGGTGTTGAATACCTCGACCATCTGCGTACCGGTCAGGGTCGCTTCATCCAGCTCGACAAAAGCTTTGTGATAACCATCAGGCCCGAAGATGCTCAGCACCAGGTCTTCGAACACCGTGCTGTCCTGCCAAGGCTGACCACCGTGGGCAAGCGCAGTGAAGCCGGCAGCCTTGAGTTTATCGGCGGCGACGAACAGCTCATCAAGGGTGGTCGGCACCGTGGCTCCAGCCTTTTCAAACACCTGCGGATTGATCCACAGCCAATTGACTCGGTGGATGTTCACCGGTACCGCAACGTAATGGCCGTCGTACTTCATGATTTCGGCCACTTTCTTTGGCAGCAGCGCATCCCAGTTGTTGGCCTTGGCGACATCGTCGAGCTCAGTGAGCAGCCCCAAGGCCCCCCATTCCTGAATGTCTGGCCCCTTGATCTGCGCCGCGCCTGGCGGGTTGCCGGCGACGGCGCGGCTCTTGAGTACGGTCATCGCAGCAGCGCCACCACCACCGGCGACGGCATTGTCTTTCCAGGTAAAGCCGTCTTTCTCGACCTGCTCCTTGAGGGTCTTCACCGCAGCGGCTTCACCGCCGGAGGTCCACCAATGGGTCACTTCGACCGTACCGGCAGCCACTGCACTGAGGGGCAAAAGACAGGTGAGGGAAATAACAGTGGCGAGGCGATTGATCGCATTCATGGGGCGGGACCTTTTCTTGTTGTTATGCAGGTGCAAGTCGTGCTGCTTGCGCTTGCATTGGAGTCTAACCAGCCGCTTGAGGCGCAGAGGTAACGAAGCGACGCGCGAATGTCACCAACCCGTGACATTCCTCTGCACAGCACGTCAGTCGCTACTGCGCGGCAAGCTCAAGGTCACGCGCAATCCGCCATCACGCAGGTTGCGCAAGCTCAGCTCACCACCATGGCTGTGGGCAATATTGCGCGCGATCCCCAGGCCCAGGCCGTAGCCCTGTTGCTGACCAGCCAGGCGAAAGTGCGGCTCGAATACCTGTTCCAGACGTTGCGCGGGTACTCCCGGCCCCTCATCATCGACCTGCAGGACGAACCCGCTCTCACTGTCGAGAATCCGCAAGTGCGCACGCTCGCCGTATTTCAAGGCATTGTCGATCAGGTTGCCCATGCACCGGCGCAGCGCCAGCGGCTTGCCAAGGTAGGGCGCCAGTGCCCTGCCCTGCAGCGTTACCCGGCCACTGGCCAGATACGGCTCGATCAGGCAATCGAGCGCATGGTTGAGATCGACAGGTTCGATGTTTTCGTGGATGTCGGTGTCTTTGACACACTGCAGCGCGCCTTTGACCAGCATCTCCAGCTCGTCCAGGTCACGACTGAACTTGGCCTGTTGCTGCTCGTCCTCAAGTAATTCGACGCGCAAGCGCAGGCGCGTGATCGGCGTTCGCAAGTCATGGGAAATGGCACTGAACAACTGACTACGCTCGATCAGGTAGCGGCTGATGCGCTCGCGCATGGCATTGAACGCTCGCCCTACTTCAACCACCTCACTGCCGCCACCTTCCACCACCGGTTCGACATCTGCACCCAGTGACATCTCCCGTGCTGCCCGCGCCAGACGCTTGAGCGGGCGACTTTGCCAGTGCACCAGCAAACCTATGAACAGCAGCAAGAAGAAGCTGGTCAAGCCGATGAACCACACCTGTTGCCGCGGCAGGCCTTCGTCTTCAAGGCTAGTGTAGGGTTCGGGCATCAGCGAGGCGATATACAACCATTCGCCTTCGCCCAAACGAATCTGCGTGACCAGCACCGGTGGATTGACCGGTTCCAGGGTCAGTGCGTAATGCGCCCAGGATCGTGGCAGCTCATCGAGCTTCAGGCCGCTGTTGAAAATCCGCAGGTCCTGCGGGCTGACAAACTCGACGGAGATATCCATCTGCGCCCCCAGACGTTGACGCAGCACCTCGTCCACCGCGCTGATTACCGCACGCTTGCGCGGCGTTACCGTCATCACCTGCATATCCAGTGGCTTGTCGTTCAGCGAAACGACGAAACGGGTGCCACCCATGCTGCGCAACTGATCGAGGACCATCGGTCGGTAGGCCAGCGGCAAGGAACGGAAGTAACTGACGCTGGCACTCATCGAGTGAGCCAGGCTACGGGCACTGGCGACCAGCCCTTCCATCTGGCTGGCGCGCAGCTGCGACAACCAGATCAAGCTCGACAAGCCCTGGGCCAACAGCACTACCAGCAGGGTCAACAGCAGCATGCGCCCGAGCAGCGAACGCGGCAGCGACAGGCCCCAGCGTCGGTCAGTGCGCGGGCGCAACGCTGGCCGCCAACAGGTAACCACTGCCGCGCACGGTACGGATCAACCGTGGCGGCTTTTGCGTGTCACGCAGGCGCTGACGCAGGCGACTGACCGCCATATCCACGATACGGTCCAGGGGCATTGGCTCACGGCCACGGGTGGCGTTGCCGATGGTGTCGCGGTCGAGAATCTGCTGCGGATGATCGAGAAACAGTTTGAGCAAGGCAAAGTCGGCGCCCGATAGAATCACCTCCTCACCGTCTCGATGAAACAAACGATGGCTGATGGTATCCAGGCGCCAGTCGTCGAACGTCAGTACATCGCCGCCGTTGCGTTCCTGAGCGAAGCCGGCGCGGCGCAGCAGGGCCTTGATCCGCGCCTGCAATTCGCGTGGGCTGAAAGGTTTGCCCAGGTAATCATCAGCACCCAGCTCCAGGCCGATGACTCGGTCCGCCTCATCGGAACTGGCGGTGAGCATGATGATTGGCACCTGGGCCAGGCGCGAATGCTGGCGCACCCAACGGCAGAGGCTGAAGCCGTCTTCATCGGGCAGCATGACGTCGAGAATCACCAGGTTGCAATCACTGCCATCCAGGGCTTGGCGAAAGCCTTGGCCGTCGGCAACCGCTTGCACACTGAAACCGGCGCGACTCAGGTAGGTTTGCAACAGTTCACGAATATCCTGGTCATCGTCGACCAGCAGTATCGACTTGCTCACAACATGCTTCCTTGTACAGTGGGCGCCTGGGCTAACTTGCCTGCTGCAACGCCACCCCGGCGCCGAGCAAACCGGAAAATTCAGCAGTCACTAGCCACACCGGAATACCCTTGAAATAGCCACTCATGCAACCCTTCTCGGCAAAGCTGTCGGCAAAACCACTGGCCAAGAACAGCTCGGCAAACCGGGGAATGACGCCGCCGACAATATAGACGCCGCCGCGGCCGCCAAGGGTTAATACATTGTTGCCGGCCACCCGCCCCAGAAAGCGGCAGAACTGCTCGATCACTGCCAACGCCAACGGCTCACCAGCCAGCGCGGCATCGGTGATGGCGGCTGGGCTCTGCAGCAGCGCCGATTGCCCGTCCAATGCACAGATTGCCTGGTACAAGCGCAACAGACCGCCGCCGCTGAGCACGGTTTCGGCACTGACATGGCCTGTTTCACTGGCGATCTGTTGACGGATCTGCGCCTCGCGGGTGTTGCCCACCGGCAAGTCGACGTGCCCACCCTCACCAGGCAGCGCCATCCAGCGACCATCCTCCAGCCCCAACAACGTCCCCACGCCCAAGCCAGTGCCAGGGCCGATCACCACCGCCGGACGCCCAGCTTCAGGCGTGCCGTGGCATACCGTACGACATTCGTCAGGCTGCAGCCGGGTCATCCCCAAGGCCATGGCGGTAAAGTCATTGATCAGCAACAGCTGCTCGATCTGCAAAGTCTTACAGAAGGCCTGGCGACTGAGCCGCCAATGATTGTTGGTGAAGCGAAATTCATCACCGCTGACCGGTCCAGCCACCGCCAGGCAGACTGCAGCCAACTCGCCCTTGGCCAAACCTTGAACCTGCAGATACGCACCAATGGCCTGCTCGGGGCTGGTGTAGTCGGCGGTGGCAAATACCTGCACCGAATGCATCCGGTTATTTTCCCAGAGGGCAAAGCGGGCGTTGGTACCGCCGATATCGCCAACCAGGGCGCGCTTCATTTCAACTGCTCCAGCGCCGAAGTGAAGGCGCTGGCACCCTGCTCTGCCGGGCTCAGGGCCATGCGCATAAAGCCGAACAGTTCCCGACCGCAGCCCAGGTCATTGCCCGTAGGGGCCGGCGGGATTTCCCGGTCGGCCAACTCAGCAGCGTCGAGTTTGACGCTGAGGGTGCCGGCCACGCCGTCGACGCGAACGATATCGCCATCGCGCACGCGTGCCAGTGGCCCTCCATCAAAGGCCTCCGGGCAGACATGAATGGCCGCCGGGATTTTCCCCGAAGCACCGGACATGCGCCCGTCCGTGACCAAGGCCACTTTGAAACCACGGTCCTGCAACACGCCGAGGAACGGGGTCATCTTGTGCAGTTCGGGCATACCATTGCAACGTGGCCCCTGAAAGCGCATCACCGCGACAAAATCACATTCCAGCTCACCGGCCTGAAAGGCATCGGCCAACGCTTGCTGATCGTGGAACACCCGCGCTGGCGCTTCGACCACCTGATGCTCAGGGGCAACAGCGGAAACCTTCATGACGCCGCGCCCCAGGTTACCTTCCATCACTCGCAGGCCACCTTCGGGGGAGAACGGCCGCGCGACCGGGCGCAGGATCGCTTCATCCAGGCTCGCTTGCGGCCCTTCGCGCCAGACCAGCTTGCCGTCCTGCAGGAACGGCTCCTGGGTGTAACGACGCAGGCCATGACCAGCAACGGTGTTGACGTCCTCATGTAGCAGCCCGGCATCGAGCAACTCGCGGATCAGCAAGGCCATGCCGCCCGCCGCCTGGAAATGGTTGATGTCAGCTTTGCCGTTGGGGTAAACGTGGGACAGGGTCGGCACCACCTCGGACAGCTCGGCCATGTCTTGCCAGGTCAACTGGATACCTGCGGCCTGGGCAATCGCCGGCATGTGCAGGGTGTGGTTGGTCGAGCCGCCCGTGGCATGCAGGGCAACGATGGAGTTGACCAGGGACTTTTCGTCGACAATCTCGCCCAGCGGCATGAAGTCGCCGCTGGCCTTGGTCATGCGCGTAACTTGTTGTGCAGCTTCGATGGTGAGCGCATCACGTAGCGGCGTATAGGGGTTGACGAAGGAGGCGCCGGGCAAGTGCAGGCCCATCACTTCCATCAGCAATTGGTTGGTGTTGGCGGTGCCGTAAAAGGTACAGGTGCCGGGGCTGTGGTAGGACTTCATTTCCGATTCCAACAGCGCTTCGCGGCTGGCCTTGCCCTCAGCGTAACGCTGGCGCACGTCGGCTTTTTCCTTGTTGGAAATACCCGAAGGCATTGGTCCGCCAGGCACGAAAATGGTCGGCAGGTGACCAAAGCGCAGCGCGCCCATCAACAGGCCCGGGACGATCTTGTCGCAGATACCGAGCATCAGCGCCGCATCGAACATGTTGTGTGACAACGCAATGGCGGTGGACAGGGCGATCACTTCGCGGCTGGCAATTCCCAACTCCATACCTGGCTCGCCCTGGGTCACGCCATCGCACATGGCCGGCACACCGCCAGCAAACTGGCCCACCGAGCCGATATCGCGCAGGGCCTGCTTGATCTGTTCGGGATAGTGCTGGTAAGGCTGGTGCGCCGAGAGCATGTCGTTGTAGGCCGAGACGATGGCGACGTTGGCCGCATTCATCATGCGCAGGCTGTTCTTGTCCTGGGTGCCACAACCCGCCACACCGTGGGCGAAGTTGGCGCATTGCAATTTGGCCCGCATCGGCCCGTCGCTGGCAGCGCCACGAATCAACTGCAAGTAGCGTTCACGGGTAGGACGGCTGCGGGCGATCAGCCGTTGGGTGACCTCAAGAATGCGCGGATGCATGTACTGGACTCCAGGCTAACGGTGGTTGCGACCTCTGCGGCAGTTTCCCTAATCAACAATCGCCACCTAGGCTCAAAGCCAGGGGCTGCTGTTGTGGGAGGAACGGCTTGGCCGATCGCTCGTTGTAGATTGAACAAAATATTGCCAGCAAAAAGGCTTGTTTTCTATTTTTTTACGAATAATCTTGTAATTCCAATAACAAAATCAGATTCAGTGAAGCAGTTCCTCATTTGCCACGGGCTTCACCCGGTCTGCCAGAGGTAGCTCCATGACCCTTCGCATCGCAATCAACGGCTTTGGCCGCATTGGCCGCAACGTCCTTCGTGCACTCTATACCCAAGGCTACCGCCAAGACCTGCAGGTCGTCGCGATCAACGACCTGGGCGACAGCGCGATCAATGCGCACCTGCTCAAATACGACAGCGTGCATGGCGTCTTTGCTGCCAGCGTCGAGTCCGATCACGAAAGCCTGACCGTCAATGGCGACCGCATTGCTGTCAGTGCCATCCGCAACCCGGCCGAGCTGCCGTGGAAAGCCGAAGCCATCGATGTCGTATTTGAATGCACCGGGCGCTTCACCGACCGAGCCAAGGCAACCGCTCATCTTACTGCCGGCGCACGCAAAGTCATTATTTCGGCACCGGCCAAAGGCGCCGATGCGACGATTGTCTACGGGGTCAATCACGACATTCTGCGCCCTTCGCACCAGATCATCTCCAGCGCTTCCTGTACCACCAACTGCCTGGCCCCCCTGGCCCAGGTGCTGCACCGCGAGTTGGGCATCGAACAAGGCCTGATGACCACCATCCACGCCTTCACCAATGACCAGAGCCTGACCGACGTCCACCACAGTGATCCGTTCCGCGCCCGCGCCGCTACTCAGTCAATGATTCCGAGCAAAACTGGCGCGGCCGAAGCCGTCGGCCTAGTGCTACCGGAACTGGCCGGAAAACTCACCGGCATGGCGGTGCGGGTGCCGGTGATCAACGTGTCGCTGGTCGACCTGACCGTCACCCTCAAGCGCGACACCAGCGTCGAAGAGGTCAACAGCTTGCTCAAGGACGCCAGCCGTCACTCCAAGGTCCTGGGTTACAACAGCCTGCCGCTGGTGTCCTGTGACTTCAACCACAATCCGCTGTCGTCGATCTTCGACGCCAACCATACGCGGGTCAGTGGTCGCATGCTCAAAGTGCTGGCCTGGTATGACAACGAGTGGGGGTTTTCCAACCGTATGCTGGATAACTGCCTGGCCTTGTGTAACGCCGAGTAAATCTCTGTGAGAATCGGCATTGCCGGCGATGGGCTGCGGCGCAGCCCCAAGATATAGGCATTCGCACTTGACCAACTCGCTTATGATAAGCATTATCATTCGCTTCGCATTGGTCGGGTATCGCTGTGAGTCAGTCCCAGTTCAACGCTGTATTCCTCGCCCAGCGGGTCAGCCTGCTGCGCACGTTGCAGCGTATGGTCGACAACCCCAGCACCGCCGAAGACCTGCTGCAGGAAACCTACCTGCGTGTCACCCGAGCACTGGGCGAGCGTCCGATTGAGCACCTTGAGCCCTTCGTGTTTCAGACTGCCCGCAACCTCGCCCTCGATCACCTGCGCGCGCGTCGGGCGCAAGCACGCAACCTAGTAGATGATGTTCCCGAACAAGTCCTGCACAACGTCGCCGCCCCCAGCAGCAGCGCTGAAGACGCAGCCCATGCCGAGCAATTGCTCAAGCGCCTGAGCGTCAGCCTCGGCCAATTAACTGCGCGCCAGCAACGGATTTTCATCCTCAGTCGTCTGCACGGTGCCAGCTACCTGGAAATTGCCGGGCAGCTCAATGTTTCGGCCAGCACGGTTCAGAAGGAACTGAAACTGATCATGGCCATCTGTGTAGGCGTTGCCAATCGTCTGGACCACGATTAATGCTGGCTTGCCAGCTACGCCGTTACGCTTGATCATAAATAGAACGACAAGACCCAGGATTTACCGTGACCGATAGCGCCTCTGATCGCCCTTCGCCGCCAGACCCGGCTGCCTGCGACAGTGCCATGGACCAGGCGCTGGACTGGCTGATCCGCCTACAGTGCGCCAGCGTCGAAGACACCCAGGCTTTCCAAGCTTGGCTGGAAGCCGACCCTGCCAATGCCCAGGCCTACGTCGAAGCCGAAGCCCTGTGGCACGGCGACATCCTGCGCCAAGCCGCCAACCAGATGGCCCAAGCCCAGCGCCCCTCGCGCCTGGCGCGTTTGCGCCCCCACTGGAAGCCCCTGGCCGTTGCCGCGGTACTGCTGCTCGGCGTGTTCACTGTCGGCAATCTGCCGGTGCGCCTGCAAGCCGATCACCTGACGGTGGTTGGCGAGCGTCAGCGCCTGCAGCTTGAGGACGGCTCGAAGGTGTTGCTCAACACCAACTCGGCATTCTCCAGCGATATCGATGCCCGCCAGCGTGTCGCCCACCTGTACCAGGGTGAAGCATTCTTCGAGGTCCCGGCAGGCCGCAGCCAGCCGCTGGAAGTGCAAGCCGGGCCGCTGCGCGCCAGCGTCCGTGACAGCGATTTCGCCGTGCGCTATCTCGACGGCGAGGCCCAGGTACGTGTGCAACGCGGCGATGTCGACCTGCAGGGCAGCAGTGATCAGCGTATTCGCCTGTCCAGTGGCGACAGTATTCGGCTCGGGCCCAATGGCTTTGGCCAGCGCGAACGCGTCGACGCGCAGAAAGACCTAGCGTGGGTCCAGGGTCGCCTGATCTTTGAGAACTGCCCACTGAATCAGGTAGTGGCCGAGTTGCGTCGTTACTATCCGGGCCTGATCATTTCGCGTAACGAGCGCCTGGAGCAGATTGCGGTCACCGGCAACTACCGCCTGGACCAACCGCTGGAAACCCTGCGCGCCTTGGCGCACATCACTTCGGCACAGCTGTACGAGCTCCCCGCCGTGGTCATTCTTAACTGATCGGAAAGTTTTTTTACGCGATCCCCTGAGGCGTTACGTCTCGTTATAGCCAATGCAACTGATTCTTATTTTTGGATCAGCCCGCACCTATAACATTCGCGCGACAGGGAGCGCTTTCGATGCACACTGGTTTTACTCGTCGGTCATCAGACACTTCACGTACGCCTGGCCTGCAACGTTGCACGCTCTCCCTGTTGACCCTGGCCATGCTCGCCAGCGGTGCCTGCAGCCTGCCAGCACTGGCCGCAGAGCCGGCCCAGGCCAGCGCCGCACGCATGGGTGACTACCGCTTTGCCATCAACCAGCAGCCACTGGTCTCGGCGCTCAATGCCTTCACGGCAGTGACCGGCTGGCAGGTAGGGCTGTCGGCCGAGCTGGCTGAAGGCGTGGCCTCACCAGGTGTACAGGGTTCACTGAAACCGGAAGCTGCCTTGCAGCGCCTGCTGGCCGGCACCGGCCTGAAATACCGCACCCTCAGTGCGGGTAACGTGGTGCTCGAGCGCAGCACGTCCAGCGCCATCGCCCTGCAGCAGATTACCGTCAGCGCTACCCGTAGCGCCCAGGACATCAGCCAGGTGCCGAGTACCGTGTCGGTACAGACCCGCGAGCAGCTCGACCGCCAAAACGTCAACACCATCAAGGACCTGGTGCGCTATGAGCCCGGAGTTTCGGTCGGTGGTACCGGCCAGCGCAGCGGACTGAACGGCTATAACATCCGGGGTATCGACGGTGAGCGGGTGCTGACCCAGATTGACGGCGTGTCGATTCCTGACAGCTTCTTCTTTGGGCCTTACGCCCAAACCCAGCGCAATTATGTCGACCCAGAGATCGTCAAGCGCGTGGAAATTCTCCGCGGTCCGGCGTCGGTGCTGTACGGCAGCAACGCCATCGGTGGCGCGGTCAGTTACTTCACCCTCGACCCTGACGACATTATCAAACCTGGCCAGGACGTCGGCGCCCGCCTGAAGACGGGTTACAGCTCGGCAGACGAAAGCTGGCTGAACTCAGCCACTGTTGCCGGACGCCAAGGCGACTTCGACGGCCTGCTGCACCTGAGCCAACGCAATGGCCATGAAACTGAGTCCTATAGCAGCCACGGCGGTACCGGCCTTGAACGTACCGAGGCCAACCCTGAAGACGTGCGCACCACCAACATTCTGGCTAAGGCTGGCTGGAACTATGCCGACGACTCGCGCCTGGCCTTGACCTACGAGCATTACAAGGACGACCGCGACCTGAATCAACTGAGCTCGGTGGGCGGTCCGTTCATTCCGGGCTTTGGCGCCATGAACTCGTACCGTGACCGGACCGGTAATGACACCATCACCCGCGAACGCTTCGGCATCAACCACGAATTCGCCCTCGGCAGCCTGCTTGCCGACAACGTGAAGTGGAGCCTGAACTACCAGATCGGCAAGACCGATCAGCGCACCGAAGAGCTCTATGTTGCTGGTGGCCGCGAGGTGTTCCGTAATCGCCAGACCACCTACAAGGATCGTCAGTGGCTGTTTGATGCCCAACTGGACAAAGCTTTCAGCATTGGCGAGACCGAGCACCTGCTGACCTATGGCACCACCCTCAAACATCAGAAAGTCACCGGTTCGCGTAGTGGCACCGGCACCTGCTTGAATGTCGGCGGCACCTGCACGGCCATCGGTGCCGACAGCCCGCGTGATGGCCAGGAACGGGTCAGCGACTTCCCGGATCCAACCGTCAATACCTACAGCCTGTTCGCCCAGGACGAGATCCGCTGGAACCAATGGACCTTCCTGCCAGGTGTGCGCTACGACTACACCAAGATGACCCCGGACATGACCGACGAATTCCTCCTTGGCGTCGATGCAAAACCTGGCGAGCCAATCGACGACGACGCCAAGAAATGGCACCGGGTATCACCCAAGTTCGGCATCACCTATGCCTTCAACAACAATTACACCTGGTACGGCCAGTACGCCGAAGGCTTCCGTACGCCGACCGCCAAAGCGCTCTATGGTCGCTTTGAAAACCCGGGCCTGGGCTACAGCGTGCGTGGCAACCCCAATCTGGAGCCGGAAAAGAGCAAAAGCTACGAAACCGGTCTGCGTGGCAACTTCGACGCTGGTAACTTCGATGTGGCGGTGTTCTACAACAAGTACCGCGATTTCATCAATGAAGACGCCGTGCAGGGCAACGACCTGGGCCAGACCTTCGAAGCCAGCAACATCAAGCACGCCACCATCAAAGGGGCCGAGTTCAAGGGTCGCCTGAACCTGGATGCGTTTGGCGCACCCCAAGGCCTGTACACCCAAGGTTCGCTGGCATATGCCTATGGCCGCAACGACGACAACGGCCAGCCGCTCAACAGCGTCAACCCACTGACTGCGGTGATGGGCCTGGGCTACGAACAAGAGCAGTATGGCGCCCTGCTGAGCTGGACCCTGGTCAAGCGCAAGGACCGGGTCGACGACACCACCTTCTTCGCCCCCGACGGTGCCAGCAAGCAGTTCCGTACGCCGGGCTACGGCGTGCTCGATCTGGCTGGCTTCTACAAAGTCACCGACGACATCACCGTCAACGCTGGCCTGTACAACCTGACCGACAAGAAATACTGGCAGTGGGATGACGTGCGCGGCTACGACGGCCTCGGCGAAGCGGCTGTCACCTCCCCGGCCAACCTTGATCGCCTGACCATGCCTGGTCGTAATTTCGCCATCAACCTGGTCTGGGACATCTGAAGCTTCGCGGGGCTTGCCCCGCGATTAACGTTCCCCAGGTGAGGTTTTTTTACTGTCGCCCGTCCTCTTGTTCGTCTAGTCACTAGGCACGCCCATTTCGCAAGGAATCACCATGACCGCCGCAACCCCCACCGAACGCGCCAGCCTGCGTTCGCAACGCCTGAACCAGCTGACCCATGCCCCGCACAGCGAGCTGGACGCCTTGGTCAAATCTCACGCGCCGTTCGAAACCCGCGAAAGCTTCGCCCGCTTCGTCGTCGCCCAGTACCTGTTCCAGAATGAACTCAAGGCGCTGTACACCGACCCGACGCTGATCGCCATCGTCCCTGACTTGGCCGAACGCTGCCGCGCCGAACAGGCTGGCCTGGACCTGGCCGACCTCAACACCGAGATTCCCGCTGACTTCGCTGGCGCCGTCGAAAACCCAAGCCTGGGCGAAGCCATGGGCTGGATCTTCGTTTCTGAAGGCTCCAAGCTGGGTGCTGCATTCCTGATCAAACGCGCCGTAGTGCTGGGCCTGTCCGACAGTTTCGGTGCCCGTCACCTGGGCGAGCCTGCCGGTGGCCGCGCTGAAGGCTGGAAGCAGTTCACCCGCATCCTCGACGGCCTGCAATTGAGCGCCGAAGAAGAAGCCAAAGCCGAAAAAGGTGCAGTAGCCGCGTTCGAGCGCTTCACCGAATTGCTCAAACACGCCTACGCGACTGCGCCTAAAGCCGAACTGGCCTGATGCGCCGCACCCGGTTACCCTCGTGGTAACCGGGCCTTACCCGTGCAACCGACGACCCCATGACCCGCCCTGCTGCTTCGAAACTTTCACGTCTGCTGTTTGGCCTCCTGGCCTACGTCAGCCTGGGCATCGGCCTGGTCGCAATCGTCGTGCCTGGCTTACCCACCACCGAATTCATTCTGCTCGCCGCCTGGGCCGCCACCCGCAGCTCACCGCGCCTGAGTGCCTGGCTGGAAAATCATCGTTTGTTTGGCCCGATCCTGCACAACTGGCGCAATGGTAAGGTCATCCAGCGTCGCGCCAAACTCAGCGCCACTGTCAGCATGCTGTTGTGCGCGAGCCTGATGCTGGTGTTCCTCGATCACGCTTGGCCGGTGTTTCTTGCCATTGGCGGCATGGCCTTGGGCAACCTGTGGATCTGGTCACGGCCGGAAGCTGTACGGGGAGCGGATGAACTAGGCTCGGTGAAATCTTCGCAGATGTAGCCGCAGCGTGGCGGCAGCGGCTACACCACGGTTCGTTACAAGGTCAGCAGCCCCGCATACAGGCCATACGCCGCCACTACAGCGCCCACGAGCACCCCGGCAAAGATCAGCTTTTCCCAATGGGTGAACAGCCCCTGGCCCTGCTCATGCTTGGCCCGGGCAAACAGAATCACCCCAGGTGCATACAGCAACGCCGACAGCAGCAAGTACTTCAAGCCACCGGCATACAGCAGCCAGATTGCATAAACCAGGGCGATGCCTGCAATCAACAGGTCTTTGCGTCGCGCACCTGGATGCCCCTCATACGACTCGCCACGCACTGCCAGCAACACGGCATAAGCCGCCGACCACAAATACGGCACCAAAATCATCGACGAGGCCAGGTAGATCAGGCTGGTGTAGGTACCCGCCGAGAACAGTGTGATCAGCAAAAACAGCTGGATCATGATGTTGGTCAGCCATAGCGCGTTGGACGGCACATGGTTGGGATTTTCATGGGCCAGAAAGCGCGGCATGGTCTGGTCGCGGGCGGTGGCAAAGAGGATCTCAGCGCAGAGCAAGGCCCAGGACAACAGGGCACCGAGCAATGAAATCGCCAAGCCGATACTGATCAGCAAAGCGCCCCAGGGCCCGACGATATGCTCCAGCACCGAGGCCAGCGACGGGTTCTGCAGCGCCGCCAGTTCCGGCTGGGTCATGACCCCCAACGACAGCACGTTGACCATCACCAGCAAGGCCAGCACACCAATGAAGCCGATCACCGTGGCCTTACCGACGTCCGAACGCTTCTGCGCCCTGCCTGAGTAAACACTGGCGCCTTCGATACCGATAAACACGAACACCGTCACCAGCATCATGTTGCGTACCTGATCGAGCACGCTACCGAATTTCGGGTTGCTCAAGCCCCAGATGTCGCGGGTGAAGATGTCGGCACGAAACGCCACTGCGGCGATGACGATGAACATCACCAGCGGCACGATCTTGGCCACGGTGGTCACCTGGTTGATGAACGCCGCCTCTTTGATCCCGCGCAACACCAGAAAATGCACAGCCCAGAGCAGCAGCGAAGCGCAAGCAATGGCGATCGGTGTGTTGCCTTCGCCAAACACCGGGAAGTAGAAACCCAAGGTGCTGAACAACAGGACGAAGTAACCGACGTTGCCCAGCCAAGCACTGATCCAGTACCCCCAGGCGGAAGAAAAGCCCATGTAATCGCCGAAGCCGGCCTTGGCATAGGCATACACCCCCGAGTCGAGCTCCGGCTTGCGGTTGGCCAAAGTCTGGAACACAAAGGCCAGGGCCAACATACCGACCGCGGTGATCCCCCAGCCGATCAGTACCGCTCCGACGTCGGCGCGCGCTGCCATGTTCTGTGGCAACGAGAAAATTCCGCCGCCGATCATCGAACCGACCACCAGCGCGATCAACGCACCCAGGCGCAGTTTTTGTCCAGATTCGGACATGCACATCCCCTTTCTGTCTCGTCTTTGTAACCTCAGGGGTTCACCCTGAGTTAAATATAGACACAGTTTAGGCGTTTATAGGTATTCCGTCTTTAAAACTATAACCCTCATAACTAGTGCGTCTATACCCAAGATATTAATCGGTGGGTTTTGTGCACCGCTCGAGATGCTTCCAGTAAATAAGAAAAAATCTTGTCAAAAATTTGCTAAACCTGTGAAACGGGCTAGCTTCAAATCTCGCAGGCTGTCAGAGCGACTGCTCTAAATCACCATGGAGGTGCCTGTGTACGAGGCTTGCAGCATTGCCATCGGCATACTCCGGGGGGAGCTCTTTCAGTCATTGAAGCAATGGAATGCCCTATTAACTGACCTGAATCAGCTTATGAATACGTCGCTGGATTTACTCTAGCTTCATCTCTTCTCCTGATACGGAGTTATTCGATGTCAGACGCTCCCGGAAAACTACGACTAGGTGCCCTTGTTGCACTTGTAGTCGGCTCTATGATCGGCGGCGGGATTTTTTCGCTGCCACAAAACATGGCTGCCAGTGCTGATGTAGGTGCTGTTCTGATCGGCTGGGGCATCACCGCTATCGGTATGTTGACCCTGGCCTTTGTGTTCCAGACCTTGGCCAATCGAAAGCCGGACCTTGACGGTGGGGTGTATGCCTACGCCAAGGCCGGCTTCGGCGATTACATGGGCTTTTCGTCCGCCTGGGGGTACTGGATCAGTGCCTGGCTGGGCAACGTCGGTTACTTCGTTCTGCTGTTCAGTACCCTGGGCTACTTTTTCCCGATCTTTGGCGAGGGCAATACCCCGGCCGCGATCATCGGCGCCTCGGTATTGCTCTGGGCCGTACACTTTTTGGTACTGCGCGGGATCAAGGAGGCGGCCTTCATCAACCTGGTCACCACCGTGGCCAAGGTCGTACCACTGGCGCTGTTCATCCTGATCGCCGTGTTCGCGTTCAAACTGGACATCTTCACCGCTGACATCTGGGGCACCATGAACCCCGATCTGGGCAGCGTGATGAACCAGGTGCGCAACATGATGCTGGTCACTGTTTGGGTGTTCATCGGTATCGAAGGTGCGAGTATCTTCTCGGCCCGGGCAGAAAAACGCTCGGACGTCGGTAAGGCCACCGTGATCGGCTTCATCACCGTGCTGCTGTTCCTGGTACTGGTGAATGTGCTGTCGCTGGGCATCATGACTCAGCCTGAACTGGCCAAACTGCAGAACCCGTCGATGGCCGCGGTGCTTGAGCACGTGGTCGGTCACTGGGGTGCAGTGCTGATCAGCGTCGGTCTGATCATCTCGCTGCTCGGTGCCCTGCTCTCCTGGGTCCTGCTGTGTGCCGAGATCATGTTCGCCGCCGCCAAAGACCACACCATGCCGGAGTTCCTGCGCCGCGAGAATGCCAACCACGTACCGGCCAACGCCCTATGGCTGACCAACGCCATGGTGCAGATCTTCCTGGTCATCACCCTGTTCTCGGCCAGTACCTACCTGTCGCTGATCTACCTCGCCACCTCGATGATCCTGGTGCCTTACCTGTGGTCGGCGGCCTATGCCTTCCTGCTGGCATGGCGCAGCGAGACCTATGAACAAGCCCTGGCCGAACGCAAGAAAGACCTGATCATCGGCGGCATTGCCCTGATCTACGCGCTCTGGCTGCTGTACGCCGGTGGCGTCAAATACCTACTGCTCTCGGCCCTGCTCTATGCCCCTGGCGTGATCCTGTTCGCCAAGGCCAAGCGCGAGGTCGGTCAACCCATCTTTACCAATGTGGAGAAGCTGCTTTTCGCCGCCGTGGTTGTTGGCGCCCTGGTGGCTGCCTATGGCCTCTACGACGGCTTCCTGACTCTGTAACCCCCGTATTCGCAACTTGGAGGAAATAACCATGTCCACGGAAAAAGTTAAGTACGGCGTACATTCCGAAGCCGGCAAACTACGCAAAGTGATGGTCTGCTCCCCTGGCCTGGCGCACCAGCGCCTGACGCCGAGCAACTGCGACGACCTGTTGTTCGATGACGTCATCTGGGTCAATCAGGCCAAGCGCGACCACTTTGATTTCGTCACCAAAATGCGTGAGCGCGGTATCGAAGTGCTGGAAATGCACAACCTGCTGACCGACATCGTCGCGCAGCCTGAAGCGCTGAAATGGATCCTCGACCGCAAGATCACTTCCGACACCGTCGGCGTCGGCCTGACCAACGAAGTGCGCAGCTGGCTCGAAGGTCTGGAACCACGTCATCTGGCCGAGTTCCTGATCGGCGGCGTGGCCGGTGAAGACCTGCCGGAAAGCGAAGGCTCCGGTGTGATCAAGATGTACCGCGACTACCTGGGCCACTCCAGCTTCCTGCTGGACCCACTGCCAAACACCCAGTTCACTCGCGACAACACCTGCTGGATCTACGGCGGCGTAACGCTGAACCCGATGTACTGGCCAGCGCGACGCCAGGAAACCCTGCTGACTACCGCGATCTACAAGTTTCACCCTGAGTTCACGGGTGCCGACTTTGAAATCTGGTACGGCGACCCGGATCAAGACCACGGCAAAGCAACCCTCGAAGGTGGCGACGTCATGCCAATCGGCAACGGCGTCGTCCTGATCGGCATGGGCGAGCGCACCTCGCGTCAGGCCATCGGCCAACTGGCGCAGTCGCTGTTTGCCAAAGGCGCGGTCGAGAAAGTCGTGGTTGCCGGCCTGCCGAAATCCCGTGCAGCGATGCACCTGGACACCGTGTTCAGCTTCTGCGACCGCGACCTGGTCACGGTCTTCCCTGAAGTGGTCAAGGAAATCGTGCCGTTCGTCATCCGTCCAGACAGCAGCAAGCCATATGGCATGGACGTTCGCCGCGAAAACAAAACCTTCATCGAAGTGGTTGCCGAATCCCTCAACCTGAAGAAACTGCGCGTCGTCGAAACCGGCGGCAACAGCTTCGCCGCTGAACGCGAGCAGTGGGATGACGGCAACAACGTGGTGGCTGTTGAGCCGGGTGTGGTCATCGGTTATGACCGCAACACTTACACCAACACCCTGCTGCGCAAGGCCGGTATCGAGGTCATCACCATCAGCGCCGGCGAATTGGGCCGGGGCCGTGGCGGCGGTCACTGCATGACCTGCCCAATCGTTCGTGACCCTATCGACTACTAAACGACCATCCACCCGGCCGCACCTACCCGGTGCCGGCCGGGCCGATCACCGAATCCAAGGAGAATCATCATGGCGTTCAACATCCACAACCGTAACCTGCTGAGCCTGGAACACCACACCCCTCGCGAGTTGCGCTACCTGCTGGACCTGTCCCGCGACCTGAAACGTGCCAAGTACACCGGCACCGAACAGCAGCACCTCAAAGGCAACAACATTGCGCTGATTTTCGAGAAAACCTCGACCCGCACCCGTTGCGCCTTCGAAGTCGCCGCCTATGACCAAGGCGCCAACGTCACTTACATCGACCCTAACTCCTCGCAGATCGGCCACAAAGAAAGCATGAAGGACACCGCACGTGTTCTGGGCCGCATGTATGACGCCATCGAGTACCGTGGCTTCAAACAGGAAATCGTCGAAGAGCTGGCCAAATTTGCCGGCGTTCCAGTGTTCAACGGTCTGACCGACGAATACCACCCAACCCAGATGATCGCCGACGTGCTGACCATGCGTGAGCACGCCGACAAGCCGATCCACGAGATCAGCTACGTCTACCTGGGCGACGCCCGCAACAACATGGGTAACTCGCTGCTGCTGATCGGCGCCAAACTCGGCATGGACGTGCGCATCTGCGCCCCGAAAGCCCTGTGGCCACTTGACGACCTGGTTGCCCGCTGCAAGAAATACGCGGAAGAAAGTGGCGCACGCATCACCCTGACCGAAGATCCAAAAGCCGCGGTCAAGGGCGTTGACTTTATCCACACCGACGTTTGGGTCTCGATGGGCGAGCCAGTTGAAGCCTGGGCCGAGCGTATTCAGCAACTGCTGCCTTATCAGGTCAACGCCGAGCTGATGAAAGCCACCGGCAACCCACGGACAAAGTTCATGCACTGCCTGCCAGCGTTCCACAACTCCGACACCAAAGTCGGCAAGCAGATCGCCGAGCAGTATCCAAACCTGGCCAACGGTATCGAAGTCACCGACGACGTGTTCGAGTCGCCAGCCTGCATCGCCTTCGAGCAAGCGGAAAACCGCATGCACACCATCAAGGCGATCCTGGTTTCGACCCTCGCTGACCTGTAATCCATCACTTCTGTGGGGGCCGGGCTTGCCGGCGATGACATCAGCGCCGTCTCAAGCACTGCGCGGTGCCTGCATCGCCGGCAAGGCCAGCTCCCACAAAAGCTTCGCTTCCTATGCCAAAAGGACATCATCATGCGTATCGTTGTTGCATTGGGCGGCAACGCCCTGCTGCGCCGTGGCGAACCCATGACCGCGGACAATCAGCGCGCCAATATCCGCATCGCCACTGAACAGATCGCCAAGATTCATCCCGGCAACGAACTGGTCATCGCTCACGGTAATGGCCCGCAAGTTGGCCTGTTGTCGCTACAGGCGCAATCCTACAAGCCCGACGAAGCCTATCCTCTCGACGTTCTCGGGGCGGAAACCGAAGGGATGATCGGCTACATCATCGAGCAAGAGCTGGGTAACCTGCTGCCGTTCGAAGTGCCGTTCGCCACCCTGCTGACCCAAGTTGAAGTCGATGGTAAAGATCCGGCGTTCAACGATCCGACCAAGTTCATCGGCCCGGTCTACAGCAAGGAAGACGCCGAACGCCTGGCCAAAGAAAAAGGCTGGGTGGTCAAAGCCGACGGTGACAAATTCCGTCGAGTGGTCGCCAGCCCACGTCCGAAGCGCATTTTCGAAATCCGTCCAATCACCTGGCTGCTGGAAAAGAAGACAGTGGTGATCTGTGCCGGTGGTGGTGGCATCCCGACCATGTACGACGACAGCGGCAAGCTGTTGAGCGGTGTGGAAGCGGTGATCGACAAAGACCTGTGCTCGTCGTTGCTGGCTCAAGAGCTCAAAGCCGATCTGCTGGTCATCGCCACTGACGTTGACGCGGCTTACATCGACTGGGGCAAACCGACCCAGAAAGCTGTCGCCGAGGCTCACCCCGACGAACTTGAGCGGCTTGGTTTCGCCGCCGGTTCCATGGGCCCGAAAGTCCAGGCTGCCTGCGAATTTGCCCGCAATACCGGCAAAGTCGCGGTCATCGGCTCGCTGCCTGATATCGAAGGCATCGTCAAAGGTACTGCAGGTACCCGTGTCAGTACGGCCAAGCCTGGAATAAGCTACCGTTGATGCAGTTGGGCGGACTTAGGGTCCGCCCTTTTCAACCTTCCAGAGGAGCCTTTCATGGCCACGTTCACACCCGGTCATCTGCACATCGAGCGTCATGCACTGACCAAGGACGACGTCAGTTACGACATTAACCTTGATTATGAAGTTGCCACCGACCCCAAGGAAGGTAAAGGCATACAGTTCAAAATGCATGGAACGATCCAGGGCAAGGACATGAACGAACCGTTCTTTCTGCCCAAGGAACAAGCCTACAACTTCGCCAGCAACGTAACGAAAATCGCTGAGAAGTATGGTATTCCCAAGCACCTGAGCAACATTGGCTCGGTGCACAAGCACTACGACGCCATGTTCGAGGACGTACGTGCTCAACTGAACATGAAATCCGGCGACCCGGTCAATCCAGAACATTTCGAGTAACCACTCGACGCTCTTCGCGGGCCCGCTCGCGAAGAGTTCCTCACAGCTTGAGGTGGTATTCCTCCACCACCCTCCTCTTACCCAGACCCGGCCCAATCGAAGATCTTCTCAATCACTGAGGATCTTCAGCATGACAATTGATCTCGACCACTTCGCGCGCAGTCTGGACTCACTGGGCGACGCCCGAGCGGTAATGGAAAAGGCCCGGGGTTACCTCGAAGCCTGGCCCGACCCGTACCGGCTGGCCCACGAGAGCGCCAGCGCCTACTTACTCGAACAAACCGGCAAACCGTTGGACCCTGACAGGGTCTGGTGGCACGAGTTTGACCTCGGCGTCAGCGCCCCGACCTTCACCGGCTGGCGGCATTCCGGTCCACCTCGTCATTCCATGCGCTTTACGACGCTGCTGATTCACCGTTTCGGCGGCGGCTTCCAGGCCGCACCTGACGCCTTGCCCGTGTTCGGCGGCTTCTACACCCGTGGGCCCGAGGTTGATCTATACGGGGTCGACAACGAAGTTGCGCTGTCGCCGCAAAAGGTGATGGACTACCTATGGACGTTAGATTTCGCTGCGGTGGTCAATGCTCGGGTTGAACGTTTTTGGGGCGAACAGGGGCTAGACTTCCCCGCGCTGGCCAAGGCGCAATTCATTGCCCAGATAGAGCTGGGCGTGCAGGCAGGCAAACTCGAATCTGTCGATCGGCAAAATCTACGGGCCTGGCTGGGCCTTACAGAAGGTGCCCCACTGACGTTGGCCGCACTGTCCGCCTCCGGCCACGGCCCGCAGCTGCAGGTACGCCACTTCACGCCGGGCAATGGACACCTGATCACCCTGTGCCACGCGTCAGGTCGTACGGTGCTCTACGCACCAACGCATCAAACTCCACTCCGTGCCTTCGCTAGCCATGCCGATATGGTCCGCTGGCTAAGCAGGCACCTGGCCGGTAACGATGGCCCGCCATGGCTGGATGCCGTGTACAGGATGGACCCACAGACACCAGCGGACACACGGGAGTCGGCACTGCGCTCGCTACGCCAGGGCATCGGCTCGTTTAGCACGCCAGAGTGGCCTTTTGGCGAAGGTGTTGAGCTGATGCTGCCGGATCTGTTCGACACCATGCTGCTCTGGGCCAAAGCTGACCTGAACCTCACCCTGCACAATCTGGTCAGCAATGCTGAGCTTCGCAAGCAACTTTGGCGCGGCTACCTGGGAGCCTTTGTGCAGATCTTCGGCAGCTTCTCACTGATGGCCTGGCCGATTGGCTTGGTCATGCTCGGTGCCAGCGTCACCCGCCTGGTGCTGGATGTCGAGGCGGCCGTAAACGCACGATCGGGCGACCAGCGTAACCAAGCCATCCTTGCCTCCATTGGCGACGTGGTGATGACAGCATTCTTCATCATCGATACTGGCCTGGGCCTCAAGGCTGTGGCGTACCGTGATCCACCGCACTTCAGCAGGCTCACATCGAAGCTGTTGCAACCGGCGCGGGAAGCGGCACGGGCAAGGGAAGTCCTGGCGTCGCTGGACAACAACCGCATCGCCGTTGAACCACCTGTAGCATCGGGTCGACTTCAGAGTCTGCATATTGATGAACAGGGACACAGCTGGATCGAGATGGACGAGTTGAGCTTGCCTGTAAGCTACAACAGCACCTGGGCCAACTGGATGGTACTGAGCGACCTGGATTCGCTTGAGCTGCGAGAAAGCTTACTGGTACGCCGGGGTCTTGATGGCCGTTGGCGGTTGTATGCGCCTGATGGCGACGTGGGTGCCCTGACAACCCAATTCTGGGATACCTACATGGAGCCTGACCCGGGAATGAGTGACAGGCTTTCTCGGGCGTTACTTGATCGCCAGTCCCGTTTGCTGGAGAACGCCGCCTTGCCGGAGTTTGCCGGCCACATGACAGCGGCGGATGCGTTCGGTCACCACTACGTGGAGGTGAACGGGCAACGGTTTTATACCTTCAAGCAGGAAGGTGAATTCCACAACGATCTGGTCATGGAATACAGCAGCCACATGGCCAAGATCAACGATCTGTTCAGGGGCGACAGATCGCGCCTGCAGGGCATTGGCGAAGATGAACTGCACGACTTCATCAACACCTTGGCTGACGCCCTGGAGCAATTGCCCAAAAGTCAGGCAACGTTGCTCTGGCGAGGTGGCCGAGCCCCACGCGTGTCCCTCGGCGCCCGGTATCGGCAAGGCGCGATCAAAGCCGGGGACATACTAGTCACCACCGATGTCACCTCGTTTACCGAAAACCCCTATATTCCTCGTCGTTTCATGCTTCCCCAGGCGGTCGTTGATCGCCCGCTCGCCGAGGTGTCCGGGCATTTTGACGACGATACGGTCCTCTATGAACTGGACGGTCGCGGCGTGCACGGAGGGGCCCCGCTGTCACCGCTGTCGCTGCACTGGCAAGAGGCTGAAGTGCTGTTTCTGCCGGGTTGCACGTTCCGCGTCGAGGCTGTCGACGAGGTCCAGGGACGACACTACCGGTTCGTCAAATTCAAACTTCGTGAAGTACCCAAACCCGCAACAGAGCCAGTCTACGAATTACGCAGTGGTGAACCCTTCACGCTTTCGGACTATGCCGAGCGCGTTGGCAACGCGCCATGGGTGAATCGGTTCTTCCCGGCTCAAGACTGGTCGTAATACCTGCGTCGAGATAAGCATCGGCGGGGCAGGTTTGCCTTGCGTTTTAAGGCATACTTGCCCTCTTCGGCAGCCTTGAACACCTCTCCCCATGCGCATCCACGTCAGCTTCATCGACCGCGTCGGCATCACCCAGGAAGTGCTGGCCCTGCTCGGTGCCCGCAACCTCAACCTGGACGCGGTGGAAATGGTGCCGCCGAACGTCTATATCGACGCCCCGACCCTCAGCCCAGCAGTGCTCGAAGAACTGCACGACGCGCTGTTCGAAGTGCATGGCGTGCAGTCAGTGGACGTGGTCGACATCCTCCCCGGCCAGCGCCGTCACCTGCAGCTCGATGCCCTGCTGGCCGCCATGAGCGACCCGGTACTCGCCGTGGACAGTGCCGGACAGGTGCTGCTGGCCAACCCTGCGCTGATTGCCCTGTGCGGCCGTGAGTCAGCCGGGCGTTCGGTAGGCGAGCTGTTCGATGACCCCGCCCTGCTGCAGGCCCTGCTGGACAACAACTTCCACCTGCCGATGCGCGAAATGCAGCTCAACGGCCAGAGCCTGCTGCTCGACGCCACCCCTATCACCAACGCTGGCGGCCTGCTGACCCTCTACCCGCCCAACCGCATGGGCGAACGCCTGTCGGCCCTGCACCATGAACATGCCGAAGGCTTCGATGCACTTCTCGGTGAGTCCCCGGCGATCCGCACCCTCAAAGTCCGCGCCCTGCGCGTCGCGGCCCTCGACGCGCCACTGCTGGTACATGGCGAGACAGGCACCGGCAAGGAGCTGGTGGCCCGCGCCTGCCATGCCACCAGCAGCCGCCACACGGCGCCATTCCTCGCGCTCAACTGCGCCGCGCTGCCCGAGAGCCTGGCCGAGAGCGAACTGTTCGGCTACGCACCCGGCGCGTTCACCGGCGCGCAGCGTGGTGGCAAACCCGGGCTGATGGAGCTGGCCAACCAAGGCACGGTGTTTCTCGACGAAATTGGCGAGATGTCACCTTACTTGCAGGCCAAACTGCTGCGTTTTCTCAGTGACGGCAGCTTCCGCCGCGTGGGAGGCGACCGTGAGGTGAAGGTCGATGTGCGCATCATCAGCGCCACCCACCGCGACCTGGAGCGCATGGTCGCCGAAGGCACCTTCCGTGAAGACCTGTTCTACCGCCTCAATGTGCTCAACCTGCAGGTACCGCCACTGCGTGAGCGTGGCCAGGACATACTCATGCTCGCGCACTATTTCATGCAGCAAGCCTGCACGCAGATCCAGCGCCCAGCCTGCCGCCTGACACCGGCCACCCACTCGGCACTGCTGGCAAACCCCTGGCCGGGTAACGTACGCCAGCTACAGAACGTGATATTCCGCGCGGCGGCCATCTGTGAAAGCAACTTGGTGGACATCGGCGACCTGGACATCGCCGGCACCTCGGTAGCACGCGGTCAGGATGGTGAGGTGGCGAGCCTGGAACAGGCCGTGGGTGATTTTGAGCGCGAGCTGCTGCAGCGTCTATATGCCAGCTACCCGTCCACCCGGCAATTGGCCGGGAGGTTGCAGACATCGCACACTGCCATTGCCCAGCGGTTGCGCAAATATGGCATTCCAGACAAGGCCTGAGTTGTTCTACGCACGCCTTTTTACCGACAGAGCGAAATCCCAAGGTTATTCAGAATTTTCCTAGCCGTAGAGTGCTGACATTGCCCATAAACTCGCCCCCTCAAAGGCGTCCCCAGGCAATGTTCGCCTCTAATTAGAGCAAAGAGTAACCTGAATGCTTGCACTCGATTCCTACGGCACACTTGTGGCCGCTTCCCTGGTGCTTTTACTAGGCCGCGGGCTTGTTACACGCGTTGGCTTCTTGCGCACTTACAATATTCCCGAACCGGTAGCCGGGGGGCTGCTGGTTGCCCTGCTGCTTCTGGGGCTGCGCGCCATGGAGCTGCAAGTTCAATTTGATACTTCATTGCAAACGCCCTTGATGTTGGCCTTTTTTGCCACCATCGGTTTGAGTGCCGATATCGCGAGTTTGAAGAAAGGCGGACGCATAGTCGGTATTTTCCTGCTGGCAGTCACCGGGCTGCTGCTGGTCCAGAATGCCATGGGTATCGCCCTGGCCAAGGCGCTGGGGCTCGATCCCTTGATGGGCTTGCTGTCCGGCTCGATTTCCTTGTCGGGCGGCCACGGCACAGGCGCTGCATGGGGCTCGACCTTCAGTGAGAAATACGGTCTGGCGTCCGCCAGTGAGCTAGCCCTGGCCGCTGCCACGTTTGGCCTGGTACTGGGCGGGCTGATTGGCGGGCCTGTTGCCCGCCTGCTCATCAAGCGCGTGCAGACACCCGGTATGGAGCATGAAATGCCCCGCGTACCAAAGGGCTTTGAACAGCCGAACAAAGAGCGTTTGATTACCCCCTTCACAATGATCGAAACGCTTGCGCTGATTGCCGTCAGTCTGATGGCCGGCACTCTCTTGAACAGCCTGCTCCACGGCAGCGCATTCGAATTGCCGACATTTGTTTGCGTCTTGTTTGTGGGTGTCCTGCTGCGCAACGGGCTTTCAATACTAGGCGTGTATCAAGTATTCGAGCGCGAAGTTTCAGTGTTGGGCAATGTCAGCTTGTCGCTATTTCTGGCGATCGCGCTGATGTCGCTCAAACTCTGGGATCTGGCTGGACTGGCATTGCCATTCTTCATGCTTCTGGCTGCACAGACATTGGTCATGGCGCTGTTTGCGATATTCGTGACGTTCCGAATCATGGGCAGTAATTACGATGCAGCAGTATTGGCAGCAGGACATTGCGGATTCGGCCTTGGTGCAACGCCAACTGCCATCGCTAACATGCAAGCCGTGACGCAACGCTTCGGACCGTCGCAGATAGCCTTCCTGGTGGTACCGATGGTCGGCGCGTTCTTCATCGACATCATCAATGTCATCGTGATCAAGTTGTACTTGGCGTTGCCATTGTTCGTCGCCGTTTGAAAGCCCGGTTACCGCGTTCAGGCCCTTTCACGAAGAATTTCGCGCAAGGGCCGTATCGAAAACGATACACCGTAGCGAATTTGCTACACACCCACCCAAGTCCCCATCTGCAAGGGGTTGATCCTCCAAACCTTTTTGCCACCTTTCTTTCTGTAGCGTTTTCATTCCACACGACTGAACGAACTTTTACAAAAATATTGCAAGATACTGATTTGTAATGACTTTCTGATAGTGGCCGCATTTTTGCTAAGGAATTCTCAACCCAAGAGCGCGGACGCACCGCGCCCAACGCCCTGCTTTCCGAGGATTCCCCATGAGCGAGTTGCGTTTCACCGAAGATCACGAATGGCTGCGCGTCGAAACCGACGGCAGTGTCACCGTGGGCATCACCGCCTTCGCCCAGAACGCCTTGGGTGATGTGGTCTATGTGCAACTGCCGGAGCTGCAGAGCTACGAACAGGGTGCCGAAGCCTCCACCGTTGAATCGGTAAAAGCGGCCAGCGGCGTGTACATGCCCCTGAGCGGTGAAGTGGTAGCCGTCAATGACCAACTCGAAGCCAGCCCTGAGCTGGTCAACGAAGACCCGCTGGGTGAAGGCTGGTTCTTCCGTTTCATCCCGGCTGACAATGGTGCGGTTGCGCAACTGCTCGACCAGGACGCCTACGACCGTCTGATCAAAGCCAGCGCTGACGCCTGAGGACTCGCCATGACCATCAACCTCGGCACTACCAACGAATTCATCGCCCGTCATATCGGCCCACGCCAGAATGACGAACAACACATGCTCGCGACGCTGGGCTTCGACTCCCTGGAGGCCATGAGCGCTGCGGTTATTCCCGACAGTATCAAGGGCACCAGCGTGCTGGAGCTGGGTGACGGGCAAAGCGAAGCTGACGCCCTGGCGTCGCTCAAAGCCATCGCCGCCAACAACCAGCTGTTCAAAAGCTTCATCGGCCAGGGCTATTACAACTGCCATACGCCGGCACCGATCCTGCGTAACCTCCTGGAAAACCCGGCCTGGTACACCGCTTACACCCCGTACCAGCCAGAAATTTCTCAGGGTCGCCTGGAAGCATTGCTGAACTTCCAGACGTTGATCAGCGACCTCACTGGCCTGCCGATCGCCAACGCTTCATTGCTCGACGAAGCCACCGCAGCCGCAGAAGCCATGACCTTCTGCAAGCGCCTGAGCAAGAACAAGGGTAGCCACACCTTCTTCGCCTCTGTGCATTGCCACCCGCAAACTCTCGACGTATTGCGCACCCGTGCCGAGCCGCTGGGTATCGAAGTCGTGGTCGGCGATGAGCGTGAGCTGGATGATGTCAGCGCCTACTTCGGCGCCCTGCTGCAATACCCGGCCAGCAACGGTGAAGTCTTCGACTACCGTGAACAGGTTGAACGCTTCCACGCCGCCAATGCTCTGGTCGCCGTTGCCGCCGACCTCCTGGCGCTGACCCTGCTGACCCCGCCTGGCGAGTTTGGCGCTGATGTGGCCATCGGTAGCGCACAGCGCTTCGGCGTGCCGCTGGGCTTCGGTGGCCCGCATGCCGCGTACTTCTCCACCCGTGATGCATTCAAGCGCGACATGCCAGGGCGTCTGGTCGGCGTGTCGATCGACCGCTTCGGCAAAACCGCACTGCGTCTGGCCATGCAGACCCGTGAGCAACATATCCGTCGCGAGAAGGCTACCAGCAATATCTGCACCGCCCAGGTACTGCTGGCCAACATTGCCAGCATGTATGCCGTCTACCACGGCCCACAAGGTCTGAAGCAGATCGCTCAGCGCACCCATGCACTGACTGCGATCCTCGCTGCTGGCTTCAAGCAAATCGGCGTGCACGTCGAAACCGCAGCGTTCTTCGACACCCTGACCCTGGCCACCGGCAACGCCACTACAGCGCTGCACGACAAGGCCCGTACCCAGCGCCTGAACCTGCGCCAAATCGACGCCCAACGCCTGGGCCTGTCGCTGGACGAAACCAGCACTCAGGCTGACGTCGAAGCCCTGTGGCAGCTGTTCGCTGACGGGAAAGCTGTTCCTGAATTCAGCACCCTGGCCGCCAGCGTTCAATTGCAACTGCCTGCCGACCTGCTACGTCAGTCAGCGACCCTCGAGCATCCCGTATTCAACCGCTACCACAGCGAAACTGAGCTGATGCGCTACCTGCGTCGCCTGGCTGACAAGGACCTGGCCCTGGACCGCACCATGATCCCGCTCGGTTCGTGCACCATGAAGCTCAACGCCGCCAGCGAAATGATCCCGGTGACCTGGGCCGAGTTCGGCAACCTGCACCCGTTTGCCCCGGCAGAACAAAGCCAGGGCTACCAGCAACTGACCGACGAACTGGAGGCGATGCTCTGCGCCGCCACCGGCTACGATGCCGTGTCGCTGCAACCCAACGCTGGCTCCCAGGGTGAATACGCCGGCCTGCTGGCCATTCGCGCCTACCACCAGAGCCGTGGCGATGCCCGCCGCGATATCTGCTTGATCCCATCTTCGGCCCACGGCACCAACCCAGCCACCGCCCACATGGCCGGCATGCGTGTGGTGGTGACCGCCTGCGACGCGCGTGGCAACGTCGATATCGACGACCTGCGGGCCAAGGCCATCGAGCACCGCGAGCACCTCGCCGCGCTGATGATCACCTACCCGTCGACCCACGGTGTGTTCGAAGAAGCCATCGGCGAAATCTGCGCGATCATTCATGACAACGGCGGCCAGGTGTACATCGACGGCGCCAACATGAACGCCATGGTCGGCCTCTGTGCTCCGGGCAAGTTCGGCGGTGATGTTTCGCACCTGAACCTGCACAAGACCTTCTGCATTCCCCACGGCGGTGGCGGCCCGGGCGTCGGCCCGATCGGCGTCAAGTCACACCTGGCGCCGTTCCTGCCAGGCCACGGGCACATGGGAAACAAACAGGGGGCAGTCTGCGCCGCGCCGTTCGGCAGCGCCAGCATCCTGCCGATCACCTGGATGTACATCCGCATGATGGGTGGTGCCGGCCTCAAGCGTGCTTCGCAGATGGCAATCCTCAACGCCAACTACATCGCCCGCCGCCTGGAAGAGCACTATCCTGTGTTGTACACCGGCAGCAATGGCCTGGTGGCGCATGAGTGCATTCTCGACCTGCGCCCGCTCAAAGACAGCAGCGGCATCAGCGTCGACGACGTCGCCAAGCGTCTGATCGACTTTGGCTTCCATGCCCCGACCATGTCGTTCCCGGTGGCCGGCACGCTGATGATCGAACCGACCGAAAGCGAGTCCAAGGAAGAACTGGACCGTTTCTGCGAGGCGATGATCCGCATTCGCGAAGAGATTCGCGCGGTAGAAAGCGGCAACCTGGACAAGGACGACAACCCGCTGAAGAACGCACCACACACGGCGGCCGAAATCGCGGGTGAGTGGAGCCATCCCTACAGCCGCGAGCAGGCGGTGTACCCGCTGGCGACGCTGGTCGAAGGCAAGTACTGGCCACCGGTGGGGCGTGTCGACAACGTCTTTGGCGATCGCAATTTGATCTGCGCCTGCCCGTCGATCGAGAGCTACCAGGACGTTTGAGTCCTGGCGCACCTCGACCACCTGTAGGCGCCGGTCTTGCCGGCGATGGACCGCCTGGCGACCCAATCAGCAAGGCTATGCCTTGGATCGCCGGCAAGGCCGGCGCCTACACTCACTCTTGAGGGTACGACCATGTCACTGAGCGTCTTCGACCTGTTCAAGATCGGCATCGGCCCCTCCAGCTCCCATACCGTCGGCCCCATGCGCGCAGCTGCGCGTTTTGCCGAAGGTTTACGGCGTGACGCTTTGCTGGCCGCCACGGTCAGTGTCAAAGCCGAGCTTTATGGCTCGCTAGGCGCCACCGGCAAGGGCCACGGCAGTGACAAAGCCGTGCTACTTGGCTTGGAAGGCGAACATCCTGATAGCGTCGATACCGAAAGCATCGCTTCGCGCCTGCATACTATCCGCACCCGCGGACGGCTGAAGCTGCTCGGCGAGCACGACATCGAGTTCATCGAAAAGCAACACCTGGCGATGATTCGCAAACCCTTGGCCTATCACCCCAATGGCATGATCTTTCGCGCCTTCGACGCTGCCGGCCTGCAGATCCGCAGCCGCGAGTACTATTCGGTGGGCGGTGGTTTTGTCGTCGATGAAGACGCCGCTGGCGCCGACCGAATCGTCGAAGACAGCACCGTACTGCCGTTTCCCTTCAAAACCGCTAAAGAACTGCTCGGCCATTGCACGGCGCAGAACCTGTCGATCAGCCAAATCATGCTGGCCAACGAAGCAGCCTGGCGCCCGGAAAGCGATACCCGCAGCGGCCTGCTGCATATCTGGCAAGTGATGCAGGATTGCGTCGCCGCTGGTTGCCGCAACGAGGGTATTTTGCCTGGCGGGCTCAAGGTCAAGCGGCGCGCCGCTGCGCTGTATCGGCAGCTGTGCAGCAATCCCGAGGCGAGCCTGCGTGACGCGTTGTCGGTGCTGGACTGGGTCAACCTTTACGCCTTGGCCGTCAATGAGGAAAACGCCTTTGGCGGGCGTGTGGTCACTGCCCCTACCAACGGCGCCGCCGGTATCGTCCCAGCCGTGCTGCACTACTACACGCGCTTCATCCCCGGTGCCAACGAAGACGGTGTGGTGCGCTTTCTGCTCACCGCCGCCGCGATTGGCATTCTCTACAAAGAGAACGCCTCGATCTCCGGCGCCGAAGTCGGCTGCCAGGGCGAAGTCGGAGTGGCCTGCTCGATGGCTGCCGGCGCCCTGTGCGAGGTCATGGGGGGCAGTGTCCAGCAGGTCGAAAACGCCGCAGAGATTGGCATGGAACATAACCTCGGTCTTACCTGCGATCCCATCGGCGGGCTGGTCCAGGTGCCGTGCATCGAGCGCAATGCCATGGGCTCGGTCAAGGCCATCAACGCGGTGCGCATGGCCTTGCGCGGCGACGGTCAGCATTTCGTCTCCCTCGACAAGGTCATCCGCACCATGCGCCAGACTGGCGCTGACATGAAAAGCAAATACAAGGAGACCGCCCGTGGCGGTCTGGCCGTCAACATCATTGAATGCTGACACCCTCTCACGCACCAAGGAGTCATCAATGTCCACCGAAGCACTGCTCAAGACCCCGCTGCACGCCCTGCACCTTGAACTCGGCGCGCGTATGGTGCCGTTCGCCGGCTATGACATGCCGGTGCAGTATCCGTTGGGGGTAATGAAAGAACACCTGCACACCCGTGAACAGGCCGGTCTGTTCGATGTGTCGCACATGGGCCAGATCCGTCTCAGTGGCGCCAACGCAGCCAAGGCCCTGGAGACCCTGGTACCGGTCGACATCATCGATTTACCGGTGGGCATGCAACGCTACGCCATGTTCACCAACGAACACGGTGGCATCCTTGACGACCTGATGGTCGCCAATCTGGGCAACGATGAACTGTTCCTGGTGGTTAACGCCGCCTGCAAAGACCAGGACCTGGCCCATCTGCGTCAGCACATCGGCGATCAGTGCCAGATCCAGCCACTGTTCGAAGAACGCGCCCTGCTGGCCCTGCAGGGTCCGGCGGCGGTCACCGTGCTGGCGCGCCTGGCACCCGAGGTGGCAAAGATGACCTTCATGCAGTTCCAGCCAGTGCAGTTGCTCGGTACCGACTGCTTTGTCAGCCGCTCCGGATATACCGGTGAAGACGGCTTCGAAATTTCCGTTCCGGCCGAGCAGGCCGACGCCTTGGCCCGCCGCCTCCTGGCTGAGCCAGAAGTCGCTGCGATTGGTCTTGGCGCCCGCGACTCCCTGCGCCTGGAAGCCGGCTTATGCCTGTATGGCCACGACATGAACACCCAGACCACGCCCATTGAAGCCAGCCTGCTGTGGGCCATTTCCAAGGTGCGTCGGGCGGACGGCGCCCGCGCCGCTGGCTTCCCCGGTGCCGAGCAAATCTTCACTCAGCAACACAGCGGTGTCGCCCGCAAACGTGTCGGCTTGCTCCCTCAGGAACGCACCCCAGTGCGCGAGGACGCGGAAATTGTTGATGAAGCCGGCAGCGTCATCGGCAAGGTCTGCAGCGGCGGTTTCGGTCCAACTCTGGCCGGTCCCGTGGCAATGGGATATCTGGATAGTGCACACACGGCAGTTGAGACCCCGGTCTGGGCCATTGTTCGCGGCAAACGCGTGACCATGAAAGTCAGCAAGATGCCGTTCGTTGCCCAACGCTATTACCGCGGCTGAATCGTTAGTTGAAACTTTGTGTCATCACGCGTTTGGATTTTCGAATTCGAACGCGTTTTATTACTTTCGAAAAGCTTCACAGCACGCAGTGGAATGAGCGAAAAAAAATCGACCCAACAGACGCTAAAAGGTACGGCAGGGGCGGCTTTCAGGACTTGTTTTTGCCGACAGAGTTAGCGTAGAGTCACTGCACTGTGTTTGCATGGGTCGCTATGGTTCGTGACCTGGGCAGTAGCGCTGAGATTTGCTACAACCCGTTCGACGTCTCTTACTTTCCTGCAACCCAGCCCAGTACTCTTTCATTTGGAAGAAACTGTTACTAATTCTAAGTTTCAAAGGAAATAAGACAATGTCCCAACGTCAGAGCGGTACCGTCAAGTGGTTTAACGACGAGAAAGGTTTTGGTTTCATCACTCCAGAAAGCGGTCCGGATCTGTTCGTACATTTCCGCGCTATCCAGGGTAACGGCTTCAAGAGCCTGAAAGAAGGCCAGAAAGTCACCTTCATCGCCGTGCAAGGCCAGAAAGGCATGCAGGCTGACGAAGTTCAAGCCGAAGGCTGATCTTCATCAACAAAGAAGCCCCTGCTGGCAACAGCAGGGGCTTTTTTGTGCGCGCAATTCCGTAGAATGTGCGTTTTGCCCAAGGAGGGCCCCTGTATGCCCAAGCAGTTGTTGCAGCCCCAGGGCGATTTCCCTGTCGTCGGCCTGGGTCGGCGTTTGGCCGCCATGTTCTACGACTTCCTGCTGTGTACCGCGCTGTTGATCGTGACTGCGGGTGTGTACAAGATGATCCAGATGGCAATCATCGGTGAAACCCGGATGCGTGCGCTGACCGAAGCCGGTGCACTGGACGGTGATCCGTTGTTGTCCACAGTCCTGTTGTTCGTCCTGTTCGGCTTCTTCGCCAAGTTCTGGACCCATGGTGGGCAGACACTGGGTATGCAGGTATGGCGTATTCGCGTGCAAAACGCCGATGGCAGCGCGATCAGCCTGTGGCAGGCGCTGTTGCGCTTTGTCGTCGCCATTGCCTCCTGGCTGTGCCTGGGCCTGGGTTTCATCTGGGTGCTGTTCGACAAGCGCAAGCGCACCTGGCATGACATGTACTCGGATACGCAGGTGGTGCAACTGCCCAAGCGTAGCAAATAACGCCTGAATCACCTGTCTCGATTAGGGGACAACAGGTACAAAAAAGCCGACCCTGGGGTCGGCTTTTTCATGCCTGCAATGCTTAACCTGCGCGTCGCAACATCCACAATCCAGCACCGGCGCAGATCGCCGCCGGAATCACTACCGCCAGCAACGGCGGGAAACCAAAGACCTGGCTCGACGGCCCAAGCAAGTCCTGACCGATGCGGAACACGAAACCCACCAACACACCAGTGAACACCCGCTGACCGAGGGTTACCGAGCGCAACGGACCAAAGATGAACGAGATCGCCATCAGCACCAGCGCTGCGGTGACCATCGGCTGCAGAACCTTGGTCCAGAACGCCAGCCAGTAGCGGGCATTGTTCAGGCCTTGGTCAGACAGGTAGTGGATGTAGTCCCACAACCCGGTGATCGAAAGGGATTCGGGCGCCAGCACGACAGTGTTGAGCAATTGCGGGGTGACGGTAACGTCCCAGCGCTCTACGGGTGCCTTGATGACTTCAGTGTGATCACCGCGAAAATGCGTTGTGGTCACGTCGCTCAACTGCCAGTGATCTTCCTGATACTGGGCGCGCCGGGCAAAGCTTGAGGTCAGCAGATGACGCTCGTTGTCGAAGCGGTAGCGAGTGACACCGTACAACAGACCATTGGGCTGTACCGAGTTGATGTGCACGAACTCATCACCCTGGCGATGCCACATGCCGCGCTTGGAGCTCTGTGCGTCACCGCTACCCTGAGCCAACGAACGGTCAGCCTGGGCCTTGTTCTCGGTCACTGGCGCCAAGTACTCGCCAATCAGGATGCCGGCCAGCATCAGCACCAGCATTGGCTTCATCACCGCCCAGACGATACGGCCAATGGACACCCCGGCGGCACGCATGATGGTCAGTTCGCTGCTGCTGGCCAGGCTGCCCAGGCCGATCAGGCAGCCGATCAGGGCGGCCATTGGCAGCATGTCATACAGCCGCCGTGGAGCTGTCAGCAAGACGAAATTGCCGGCATCCATGAGCGTATAGGTGTCGCTGATGTCACCCATCTCATCGATAAAGGCAAACAACGAAGCCAGGCCGAGAATGATCCCGAGTACGGCAAGAATGGCCAGCAGCACGCTCTGGCCAATATAGCGATCGAGCTTAACCATGAGCCACCTCCGCACGCCGTGCGGCACGCTTGAGGCGTAACGGCTCCCAGTACATCAGCCCGAGGCCGATGAGCAGGAACAAGCCGTGAACCCACCAGATACCCAGGCCAATCGGCAATTTGCCTTTTTCCAGGGCACCCCGTACAGCAATCAACATTGTCAGGTACGCCATATACAGAAGAATTGCCGGCAGCAGCTTGAGGAAGCGACCTTGGCGCGGATTGACCCGTGACAGCGGGACCGCCAACAGGGTCACCACGAACACCAGCAGCGGCAACGACAGGCGCCATTGCAGCTCGGCGCGCTCGCGGCGGCCATCACTGGCAATCAGTTCGGAAGTCGGAATGGCTTCACGGTCAGTGATTTCCTCACTGACTTCAGGCTTGGGCAACAGCACGCCATAGGTGTCGTACTTGATCGCCCGGTAGTCGGCCTGCCCAGGGTTACCGTCATAGCGGTAGCCGTTCTCCAGAATCAGATAACGGTTGCCGTCGGCACCGATTTCCTGACGGCCCTTTTCCGCGACCAGCACCGAAGGGGCGCGTTCCTTGGTCTTGTCCTGGGAGAAGCGCTTCTCGGAAATGAACACTCCCGCCAGATTGCCACGGTCTTCGGACAACTGCTCGGTGTAGGTGACTCGGGAGCCATCTCGCAAGGTCTGGAAACGTCCCGGCACCAGGGTATCGAATTCAGTCAGGGCATCCTGCTGGTTGATGATCTGTGCCACCTGGGTAACCCCCTGCGGTGCCAGGCCCAGGCTCAGCCAGGCAACCAGCACGGCCACCAACGCTGCCGGTGCCATGGTCATGCCAAGCAGGCGCTGCTGGCTCATGCCAGTGGCCGAGAGCACAGTCATCTCGCTTTCCAGGTACAGACGACCGTAGGCCAGGAGAATCCCCAGGAACAGGCCCAGAGGCAAGATCAACTGCAGGAACCCTGGCAAGCGGTAGCCCATGATCAGGAACAATACACCCGGATCGAGCACACCCTGGGCCGCCTGGGCCAGGTACTTGATGAAGCGCCCACTCATAATGATGACCAGCAGCACAGCGCTGACGGCACTCAAGGTCACCAGGACCTCGCGGGACAGATATCGGAAGACGATCAAACCAGACACTCCTGGGTTGTCAGGCTCGGACAGCCAAACAAAAAATCCATAACAGCCAAGAATAGTTGCTGGCTCGCCAGAGCGTGCCCGCACAAAAGTTGGCGCATTATCCTGTGATTGGCCGTGCCTGTCACTGGCGACGCACAATGCTTCACCAACGGGGTTGTCAGGGCGGTCCGAGCAGGCTCAAACTGGCAGCTTTATCACTGGCACGCGACCACGCGGCCAGCTCGCTTGAAGTGCCTGCACAGACAGCGCGCAAATACAGATCATTCGGGGACCCTGACATGGAACTGGTTGTAAAAAGCGTAGCCGCTGCATCCTTGAAAACCGCCACATTGGTACTGCCAGTGGCTGAAGGCCGCAAACTCGGTGCCAGCGCCAAGGCCATCGACGAAGCCTGCGGCGGTGCCCTCAGCGCTGTGCTCAAGCGTGGCGATCTGACCGGCAAGCTGGGCCAGACCCTGCTGCTGCAAAGCCTGCCGAACCTTAAGGCCGAACGCGTGCTGCTGGTCGGCACCGGCAAGGACAGCGAACTGGGCGACCGTAGCTGGCGCAAAGTCGTTGCCAGCGTACTGGCCGTACTCAAGAGCCTCAACGGCAACGACGCGGTGTTGGCCCTGGACGATATCGCTGTCACTGGCCGCGATGCATTCTATGGCAAGTCGCGCCTACTGGCTGAAACCTTGCTCGACGGCGAATACGTCTTCGACCAGTACAAGAGCAAGAAGGCCGAACCGCGCGCACTGAAAAAAATCACTCTGCTGGCCGACAAGGCTGGTGCCGCCGAAGTCCAGCGCGCGGTCAAGCACGCCACGGCGATTGCCGCCGGCATGAGCTTCGCCCGTGACCTGGGCAACCTGCCACCCAACGTCTGCCACCCAAGCTACCTGGCCGACCAGGCCAAGGGGCTGGGTAAAGCCTACAAGGGCCTGAAAGTCGAAATCCTCGACGAGAAGAAAATCAAGGAACTGGGCATGGGCGCGTTCTACGCCGTAGGCCAGGGCAGCGACCAGCCGCCACGCTTGATCGTGCTCCACTACCAGGGCGGCAAAAAGAACGAGAAGCCGTTCGTGCTGGTGGGCAAGGGCATCACTTTCGACACCGGCGGTATCAGCCTCAAGCCCGGTGCCGGCATGGATGAAATGAAGTACGACATGGGCGGTGCCGCCAGTGTCTTCGGCACCTTGCGCGCGGTCCTCGAACTGCAACTGCCAGTCAACCTGGTATGCCTGCTGGCCTGCGCCGAGAACATGCCGAGCGGCGGCGCCTCCCGTCCGGGTGACATCGTTACGACTATGAGCGGGCAGACCGTCGAAATTCTCAACACCGACGCCGAAGGCCGCCTGGTGCTGTGCGATACCCTGACTTATGCCGAGCGCTTCAAGCCTCAGGCAGTGGTCGACATTGCTACCTTGACCGGTGCCTGCATCGTTGCCCTGGGTAGCCATACCTCAGGCCTGATGGGTAACAACGACGAGTTGGTCAGCCAACTGCTCGACGCAGGCAAACGTGCCGACGACCGTGCCTGGCAACTGCCGCTGTTCGATGAGTATCAGGAACAGCTCGACAGCCCGTTCGCCGACATCGCCAACATTGGCGGGCCGAAGGCTGGCACCATCACCGCCGGTTGCTTCCTGTCGCGCTTTGCCAAGGCCTACAACTGGGCGCACCTGGACATTGCCGGCACCGCCTGGATCAGTGGCGGCAAGGACAAGGGCGCCACTGGCCGTCCGGTCCCGCTGCTGACCCAGTACCTGCTCGATCGCGCCAACGCCTGAGTGCATGCCGGCCGCCTGCCCCCCTTGGGTGTAGGCGGCCGGCGCAATGATCATGAGCAAAGTTGACTTCTATATTCTGCCCAGCGACGCGCCCTCGGCGCGCCTGAATTTTGCCTGCAAGCTCTGCGACAAGGCCTGGCGCATGGGACATCAGGTTTACCTGCATTGTGCCGACGCCGCTCAGCGCGATGAACTCGATGCCCTCTTGTGGGCGTTCAAGGGTGAAGCTTTTGTGCCGCACAATGGTGCTGAAGAACAACCGCAAGGCAGCGTAGTACTGGGGCTCGGTGACGATCCCGGCAACCACCAGGACCTGCTGATCAACCTGGATCTGAAGGTACCGTCGTTCGCTGCACGCTTTGCCCGTATCGCCGAGATCGTGGTCGAGGAGCCGACGATTCGTCAGGCTGCCCGAGAGAGTTTCCGTTTCTACCGCGAACAGGGCTATGCTCTGCAGGATCACCGCTTACAGCGACTCTGAAGACAATGGATAAACCCACTTCCCTGCCCCAATCCGCGCACCTGCTGGACGACCTTGAGTCGATCCGTCAGCTGCTGGGTGACGAATCCCTTGAGCCACCGCTGCTCACCGACACCGTCGATGAGCAAATTCCGTTGCTGCTCGAAGAGGCTGAGGCACCGGTCACAGCGCCCGGGCCGGTACTTGACCCGCAAGCCAAACGCCAGGAAACCTTGCTACACCTGGATGCCGAATTACGTGCCGCAGCGCAATTGATCATGCAGGACGTAATCAACGACTTCACCCCGCATATCGAGAATGAAATCAAGCGCAGGCTCGATGCCCGCCTCGAGCGCCTGCTCAATCAGTAAAGACCCGCTGCAAGCGACAAGCTGCAAGAGCCGTGCGGCGCTCTGAGCTTGCAGCTTGTCGCTTGAAGCTTGCCGCTTCGTTATACTCTCCGGCTTTCCTGAATAAATGCCTAAGGGTCCCGCCGCGCATGGATAAGACCTACCAGCCGCACGCTATTGAAACTTCCTGGTACAACACCTGGGAGTCCGAGAATTATTTCGCCCCGCAAGGCGCGGGCGATGCCTACACCATCATGATTCCGCCGCCGAACGTTACCGGCAGCCTGCACATGGGTCATGGCTTCAACAACGCGATCATGGACGCCCTGATCCGTTTCCGCCGCATGCAGGGCCGTAACACCCTGTGGCAGCCAGGTACCGACCACGCCGGTATCGCTACGCAGATGCTGGTCGAGCGTCAACTCGAAGCCAAAGGCCAGAACCGTCACGACCTCGGCCGCGAGAAATTCCTGGAAAAAGTCTGGGAGTGGAAAGATCAGTCCGGTGGCAACATCAGCCGCCAGATTCGCCGCCTGGGCTCTTCGGTTGATTGGAGCCGCGAGCGCTTCACCATGGACGATGGCCTGTCCGAAGCGGTCAAAGAAGCCTTCGTGCGCCTGCATGAAGACGGTTTGATCTACCGCGGCAAGCGCCTGGTCAACTGGGACACCAAGTTGCACACGGCAATCTCCGACCTCGAAGTGGAAAACCACGACGAGAAGGGTCACCTGTGGAACCTGCGTTACCCACTGGCTGATGGCGCTAAGACCGCCGACGGCAAAGACTACCTGATCGTTGCTACCACTCGTCCGGAAACCATGCTCGGCGACGCCGCCGTAGCCGTTAACCCCGAAGACGAGCGCTACAAGGCATTGATCGGCAAGTTCGTCGAGCTGCCACTGGCTGGCCGCCGCATCCCGATCATCGGCGACGATTACTGCGACCCTGAATTCGGCACCGGTTGTGTGAAAATCACCCCGGCGCACGATTTCAACGACTATGAAGTGGGCAAGCGTCACGACCTGCCGCTGCTGAACATCTTCGACAAGAACGCCTTCGTGTTGCCGGCCGCCCAGGTCTTCAACCTCGACGGTAGCGTCAACGAAAGCGTTGACGCCACCCTGCCCGCTCAGTACGCCGGTCTCGACCGCTTCGTCGCGCGCAAGCAGATTGTCGCTGACTTCGACGCCGCTGGCCTGCTGGTCAGTGTCGACGATCACGCCCTGAAAGTGCCGAAAGGCGACCGCTCCGGCACCGTTATCGAGCCGTGGCTGACCGACCAATGGTACGTTTCGACCAAGCCGCTGGCTGAACCTGCGATCGCTGCTGTCGAAGATGGCCGCATCCAGTTCGTGCCCAAGCAGTACGAAAACATGTACTTCTCCTGGATGCGCGATATCCAGGACTGGTGCATCAGCCGTCAGCTGTGGTGGGGTCACCGGATCCCGGCCTGGTACGACGAGTCCGGCAAGGTCTACGTTGGTCGCAGCGAAGAAGAAGTTCGCAGTAAGCACAAACTCGGTGCCGACGTGGTTCTGAACCAGGACAACGACGTACTCGACACCTGGTTCAGCTCAGGCCTGTGGACCTTCTCGACCCTGGGCTGGCCGCAGCAGACCGAATTCCTCAAGACCTTCCACTCCACCGACGTGTTGGTCACCGGCTTTGACATCATTTTCTTCTGGGTCGCCCGGATGATCATGCTGACCATGCACCTGGTGAAAAATGAGGATGGCACCCCACAGGTACCGTTCAAGACCGTCTACGTCCATGGCCTGGTCCGTGATGGCCTGGGTCAGAAGATGTCCAAGTCCAAGGGCAACGTCCTTGATCCGCTGGACATCGTCGACGGCATCACCCTCGACGAGCTGCTGGAAAAACGTACCAGCGGCTTGATGCAGCCAAAGCTGGCGGAAAAGATCGCCAAACAGACCAAGGCCGAGTTCCCTGAAGGTATCGCCAGCTACGGCACCGACGCCCTGCGCTTTACCTTCTGCTCGCTGGCGTCTACCGGTCGCGACATCAAGTTCGACATGGGCCGCGTCGAAGGCTATCGCAACTTCTGCAACAAGATCTGGAACGCCGCCCGTTACGTGCTGGACAAGGGCGAAGACTGCGGCCAGAACGGCGAAGCCTACGAGCTGTCGCTGGCTGATCGCTGGATCATCTCTCAACTGCAGCGCACCGAAGCCGAAGTGACCCGCCAACTGGAGCAGTTCCGCTTCGACCTGGCCGCCCAGGCGCTCTACGAGTTCATCTGGAACCAATATTGCGACTGGTACCTGGAGCTGTCCAAGCCGGTTCTGTGGGACGAGAACGCGCCGGTCGAACGCGCTCGCGGCACCCGTCGCACGTTGGTGCGGGTGTTGGAAGTGGCGCTGCGCCTGGCCCATCCGTTCATGCCGTTCATCACCGAAGAAATCTGGCAGCGCCTGGCGCCGCTGGCCGGTGCTGAAGGCAAGACCATCATGCTGCAGCCATGGCCGGTGGCCAACGAAAGCCGCATCGATGCCGCTGCCGAGGGCGATATCGAATGGCTCAAGGAGCTGATGCTCGGCGTGCGTAACATTCGCGGCGAGATGAACATCGGCCCGGGCAAACCGCTGCAATTGTTCCTCAAGAACGCCAGCGCCGAAGACCAGCGTCGCCTGCAGGAAAACGAAGCGCTGCTGAAAAAGCTGGCGAAGATCGAGTCCTTCACCGTGCTCGGCGAGCAGGAAGAAGCACCACTGAGCGCTACCGCGCTGGTGGGTGACCTGCAAGTGCTGGTGCCGATGGCTGGGCTGATCGACAAGGACGCTGAACTGGCACGCCTGAACAAGGAGATCCAGCGCCTGCAAGGCGAAGTACAGCGTGTGGGTGGCAAGTTGTCCAATGCCGCCTTTGTCGACAAGGCCCCGCCGGCCGTGATCGACAAGGAACGCGCCAAGCTGGCTGAAGCCGAACAGGCCCTGGCCAACTTCACCGAGCAGCATGCGCGGATTGCCGCGCTGTAACGATCGCTGCCTGTAGGAGCCGGCCTTGCCGGCGATGGCTGCATCAGCAGCCCCTTCATGCAGCAAGGTCATGCATCAGACGCGACCGCGGTTAATCGCCGGCAACGCCAGCTCCTACGGGAGCAGGGCTTGCCGGCGATGTTTTTTACAGGACAGACATGACCACACCAGACAAACCGACCCTGCACCCGCGTAACCGCCATCAAGGTCGCTACAACTTTCCCGAGCTGATCAAGAGCAGCCCAGAACTGGGCCGGTTCATGATCACCAACCCCCACGGCAAGCCGAGCATCGACTTCGCCAATCCCGAGGCCGTGCGGGTGTTCAACCGAGCACTGCTCAAGGCCCAATACGGTATCCAGCATTGGGATATCCCAGCCGACTACCTATGCCCGCCGATTCCCGGTCGTGCTGACTATATCCACGTAGTTGCCGACCTACTGGCTCAGGACAACAACAGCGAGATTCCTCGCGGCGCACAGGTACGTGCCCTGGATATCGGTGTCGGTGCCAACTGCATCTACCCGCTGCTGGGCCACAGTGATTACCGCTGGCGCTTTCTGGGTACCGACATCGACACCACAGCGCTGGCTGCAGCCAAGGCCATTGTCCAGGCCAACGGCCTGGATAAAGCCATCAGCCTGCGTCAGCAAGCTAACCGAAAGCACATCCTGCTGGGTTTGCTCAAAAACGACGAGCGCTACGACCTGACCCTGTGCAACCCGCCCTTCCATGCCTCCCGGGAAGAAGCCACGCGCGGCAGCCAGCGCAAATGGCGAGCACTGGGCAAAGCCGATCCCAAGCGCAAATTGCCGGTGCTGAACTTTGGCGGGCAAAACAACGAACTCTGGTGCGAAGGCGGTGAGATCCGCTTCGTCAGCCAGTTGGTGGCGGAAAGCGCTGCCCTCGGCCAGCAAGTGCTGTGGTTCACCTCACTGGTGTCCAAAGCGTCCAACCTGCCCGGCATCCAGGCGGCGCTGAAAAAGGCCGGCGCTGCGGATGTGCGCGTCAGCGAAATGGGCCAGGGGCAAAAGCACAGCCGCATGGTCGCCTGGACCTTCCAGGATGCCAACGCCCGCCAAACCTGGCGGCAACTGCGCTGGGCCAGCAACAAGGCATAAAAAAACCGCGCCCGGGCAACCCGGACGCGGCTTTTTCGAAGCTGTTTACAATTACTTGTTTACAGCGTCGGTCAGCACTTTGGCTGGCACGAACTTGACGACTTTCTTGGCAGCGATTTCAATCGCAGCGCCAGTCGAAGGGTTACGGCCGGTACGGGCAGGGCGCTCGGTGATTTTCAGTTTGCCGATGCCTGGCAGAGTGATTTCGCTGCCATTTTCCAGTTGATCAGCAACGATCTGACCCAGTTGCTCCAGAGCGTTACGCGCGGTGGTTTTTGGCGCGTCGATAGCTTCAGCGATATCGGCGATCAGTTGGTCTTTGGTCAATGCCATGGTGGTGTTCCTTCCCTATCAAATTCAGTGAGTATGCAGAGTGCTACGTCAGTCATCGAGCCAGACCTGCGGGGATCCGGCGGTCCGGTGTTACAACCACATCAACGCGTATGTAGATACACAAATTGACGTTTGGTTCGACGTGACGCGAGCGGTCTGCCAGCAATGCGCCACACACGGGGCACAAGACCGGGCAAAACTACCACAGGAATGGATAAATATCCGCTGCTGACAGGCTAAATGTGCAGGTTTTTCGGGGGTTTGCGCGAAAAAACGCAAAAAACTGAACAAAAAACGAACAACCGCCATATCTGCCAACATCTGGCCGCTGAATCACCTCTGCGCTGAGGTACACTTGGCAACTTTGCAACGCGGCCTGCACCGCCCATTTTCAACCGAGAATCCCATGCCGATCCGTCATTGCATTGTCCACCTGATCGACAAGAAGCCCGATGGCAGCCCCGCTGTGCTACATGCACGTGATACTGAGCTTGCTGAGTCCAGCGCCATCGAAAACCTCCTGGCCGACCTCAACGACAGCTACAACGCCAAACAAGGCAAAGCCTGGGGCTTTTTCCACGCTGAATCCGGCGCCCACCCGTTCAGCGGCTGGCTCAAGGAGTACCTGGAAGACGGCAGCACCTTCACCGCCTTCAGCCGGGTGGCCGTCGAGCACCTGCAAAAGCTGATGGAAGAATCCAACCTGTCGGTGGGGGGGCATGTGCTGTTTGCCCACTACCAACAAGGTATGACCGACTACCTGGCGATTGCCCTGCTGCACCACAGTGAAGGGGTGGCAGTGAACGCCGACCTGGATGTCACCCCGTCGCGCCACCTGGACTTGGGGCAGTTGCACCTGGCTGCCCGCATCAACATTTCCGAGTGGCAGAACAACAAGGCGTCCAAGCAGTACATCTCGTTCATCAAAGGCAAGAACGGCAAGAAGGTCTCGGAGTATTTCCGCGACTTTATCGGCTGCCAGGAAGGCGTCGACGGCCCCGGCGAAACCCGTACCTTGCTCAAGGCATTCAGCGATTTTGTCGAAAGCGAAGACCTGCCTGAGGAAGCGGCCCGGGAGAAAACCCAGACCCTGGTCGAGTACGCTACCAGTCAGACCAAGGCCGGTGAACCGGTGACGCTCGAGGAGTTGTCGGGTCTGATCGACGAAGACCGTCCGCGGGCCTTCTATGATCACATTCGTAATAAAGATTACGGCCTGTCGCCGGAAATCCCCGCTGACAAACGTACCCTGAACCAGTTCCGGCGCTTCACCGGTCGTGCCGAAGGCCTATCGATCAGCTTTGAAGCCCATCTGCTAGGTTCAAAGATCGAATACGACGAAGAGAACGGCACACTGATCATCAAAGGACTGCCGACGCAGCTCACCGATCAGCTCAAGCGTCGCAAAGACTAAGCCCCTGCCAGGAGGCCACCAAGGCTTCCTTGGCGCTCTTGCGCAATTTTTTCACCAGGCGCTCCTGGCGCAATGCCTCGCCCTTGTCCGGCCATTGCTCGACGTAGACCAACGCGATGGCCGGGCTGGTTTTGAAGTACCGTGCGCCAATGCCCTTCTGGTGGGCGGTAAAACGCCGTTGCGGATTATCACTGATGCCGCAATACAGCGAGCCGTTGGCAGCGCGCACCAGGTATACGAACCAGGGTTTGGGAATAGCTGATAGATCGGTCACAGGTAACATCGTGGCGAGGCGGCAAAGCCGACAGCTTACCGCGTCAGCGACCGGCCTGAAACGCGCGTAAGCCCTTAGTTGCCTGCGCCCGTACTTTATCCGCCAGCAGCGGCGTCCAGCCCAATACAAGACCTTTAAAGCCCAATGCCTGCCGCGACCAGCGCCACAGATCAAAGCTGTCGTGGTGCTCGCAGATTTTGCCGTCACGGAAGACGAAACGGGCCTGGATGTCATTGACCACGGTGCGACCGGTCTGGCTGAACAAATAGCTGGCCACCCAGTGCACTGCGCCGCTGTGTTCATCCGCCCGCACGTCGTCGAAGGTCAGGGAAAAGTTCTGGGCGCGGGTGGTGAGCATGCGCCACATGTCACCGGCATCCTTGCCGCGCAAGGTGCCGAAGACCGGGTCGCTGAATGTGATGTCGTCACTGTAGCAAGCGATCATGGTTTCGGCGTCCAAGCGTTGGAAAGCTTGGTAGAAACGGTTGATCAAGGCACTGTTGGCGTCGCTCATGCGGCAGGTCCGTTGCGATGGAGTAAACACGCACAATAGGTCGCTCATGGAGCAAAAAGCTATCGGCATTTACCGGACGAATACCGAGGTAGATTCATCCGGAGTATCGGACCTGCATGTGACTTTGTGGGAACGTTTTCAAACCCGCTCGCTGACCGCCTGTACATGTAAGTTGCGACCGGCCTTCAAACCAAAGCCAATGGCGCCAATACCCAGTACCGCAAAGATCCAGCCAACGGCATCCCAGCCACCAGTCAAATCGTGCACAAGCCCCACCGCAAACGGCCCCATCGACGCCAACGTGTAACCCACACCTTGCGCCATGCTCGACAGGTTGGCGGCAACATGGGCGTCCTTGGAGCGCAGGACGATGAGGGTCAATGCCAGCGCAAAGGTACCACCCTGCCCCAGCCCGAGCACAATGGCCCAACCCCACAAGCCATCGAGCGGCGCATACAGGCAACCAAACAGCCCGGCCAGGGCCAGTAACATGACCACGACAATGGCCAGACGCTGGTCCTTGCCTCGTGTGGCCAGCCAAGGCGCGCTGAGCGAGCTGATCAACTGCACGATCACCGAGCCGGACAGCACCAGTCCCGCCTGGGTCGGCGACAAGCCACGGCCGATAAGAATCGAGGGCAGCCAGCCAAAGACGATATAAGCCAACGACGATTGCAGGCCCATGTACAGGGTTACCTGCCAAGCCAGCGGATCACGCAACAGACCACGCACCCGATAAGCCACATGATGCGCTCCATGGCCTTGGCGCGCCTGCGGCAACCAGATCAACGCTGCCAACAGGGCTGGGATCAGCCAGAAACCCAGACCCAACGACCAACTGTCGCCGAAGTGCTCGCTCAAGGGAACCGTGGCACCAGCGGCCAGAGCGGCGCCCAGACACAGCGCCATGGTGTAGACCCCGGTCAAAGTGCCAGCATGCTTGGGAAAGTCGCGCTTGACGATACCTGGCAGCAGTACACCAATCACGCCGATACTTGCCCCAGCCATAATACTGCCGACGAAGACCCCGGTGCTGCCAAAGGCACTGCGCACAGCAATGCCCATGGCCAGGGTGAAAAGGATGCCGAGAATCACCCGTTCGCTGCCGAAGCGGCGGGCCAGCACCGGTGCCAATGGCGCAAACAGACCCAGGCAAAGCACCGGCAAGGTGGTCAGTAATCCGGCTTGGGAAGCGCTAAGCCCAAGGCTATCGGAAACCAATCCGAGTAGAGGCGCCAGGCTCGATAGCGCCGGACGCAAGTTCAGCGCCACCAGCACCAAGCCTACCAGCAGCAGCCAGGGGCGCTTGAGCAGCACCGGCTGTTGTTGCACTTGTTCGTCGTCGACTTCAGCGTCGATCAGCAATTCTTCAAGTTCCGACCCATTGGCCGGTGCAGCAGTTCGGGGAGTGTCATGCGCCATGGCAATCTCGTAAGGTCAGGATTCGTTGATCAGGGTCCGGCTCAGGGCCTTGGCCTTGGCTGAATCGCGTTGTTCGATGGCAGCGAGAATCTGCCCGTGCAGGTCAAACACCAGCTGGCAGCGAGGGGCGTGGCTGAGGTTGTGATGCACGGTGGCAGCCACTACCCCGGAAAAGTAGCGATACAGCTCGCTCAAGGCCGGGTTATGCGCAGCATCCACCAGGCGCTGGTGGAAGATCAGGTCGCAGCACACGTACTGCTCCAGGTCAGCGTGAAAATGCTTGCTGCTATGGGCCAACGCTTCACGCAACCCCAGCAAGTCTTCTTCGGTACGCCGCAACGCTGCCAGGCCAATGGCCTCGGCCTCGAGGATGTGCCGGGTTTCCCGCGCCTGTTCGAGGTTGCAGCGTGACAGCGCCTGGACAGCCTGTAGCGGATCGACCGCTGTACGCAGGTAGCTGCCATCGCCCTGGCGAACTTCGACCAAACCACTGAACGCCAGCACCCGCATCGCTTCGCGCACGGTATTGCGGCTGATGCCAAGCTCGCTCGCCAGTTCCGCCTCGGTAGGCAAGCGCTGGCCCACGGTCCAGCTCCCCGAGGCGATACGTTCACGCAATTGCTCAACGGCCTGCTCGACCAGAGAGCGTTTGATTATCAAGGTCATGTTTACATCCAATCATCGGATGAATTAAGCCGAAGGAGCATAGCCCTAGTGTGCAGCTTAGAAAGACGCCTGCCTCCGTTCGCAGCACGGCACCGGAGGCAGGCAAACGTCCCTAGGCGCGGGTTTGCCCCGCGATGAATCAGTTCAACGCATCTAGCAACGCCTGGTTCTGCTCCGGTGTGCCGATGGTAATACGCAGGAACTGGGCAATGCGCTGTTGCTTGAAGTGACGCACGATCACCCCCTGTTCTCGCAACTTGGCAGCCAGCTCGCTGGCATCGTGCTGCGGATGCCGAGCGAAGATGAAGTTAGCCGCCGAAGGCAACACCTCGAAACCACGAGCAGCAAGTTCACCCACCAACTGCTGGCGGCTGTCGATCACCTTGCGGCAGGTTTCATCGAAGTAGGCACGGTCCTCGAACGCCGCCGCAGCGCCGACAATCGCCATGCGATCGAGCGGATAGGAGTTGAAGCTGTTCTTGATCCGCTCCAGGGCTTCGATAAGGTCCGGGTGACCAACCGCCAGGCCCACCCGCAAGCCAGCCAACGAACGCGACTTGGACAGGGTTTGGGTAACTAGCAGGTTGTCATAGCGGTCAACCAGGCTGATCGCCGTCTGGCCACCAAAATCGATGTAGGCTTCATCGACCACCACTACCGATTGCGGGTTGGCCTTAAGCAGTTGCTCGATCGCCTCCAGCGCCAACAGGCAACCGGTCGGAGCATTGGGGTTGGGGAAGATGATCCCGCCATTGGGCTTGGCGTAATCCTCGACGCGAATCTGGAATTGTTCGTCCAGCGCTACCGTCTCGAAGGGAATCCCATACAAGCCGCAATACACCGGATAGAAGCTGTAGCTGATATCCGGGAACAGCAGGGGGGCGCCGTGTTGGAACAGGCCGTGAAAAATGTGCGCCAGCACTTCGTCCGAACCATTGCCGAGGAATACCTGATTGCCCTTGACCCCGTAGTACTCGGCCACCGCCTGCTTGAGCAGGTCGCTATTGGGGTCCGGGTACAAGCGCAGGTTGTCGTTCAACTCGCCACGCATGGCCTGCAACGCCTTGGGCGACGGGCCATAAGGGTTTTCGTTGGTGTTGAGCTTGACCAGCCTGGCCAGCTTTGGCTGCTCACCCGGAACGTAAGGCACCAGGTCCTTGACGAAGGGGCTCCAGAATTTACTCATGTTCAGTTTCCCTCTTGGTCGGCAAGGATACGGTATTCAGCGCTGCGGGCATGGGCGGTCAGGGATTCACCCCTGGCCAGCACCGAGGCAGTGTGGCCGAGCTCCGACGCGCCCTGCTCGGAACAGAAGATGATCGACGAGCGCTTCTGGAAGTCATACACCCCCAACGGCGACGAGAAGCGCGCGGTGCCAGAGGTGGGCAACACGTGGTTGGGACCTGCACAGTAGTCGCCCAGGGCTTCGCTGGTGTGACGGCCCATGAAGATTGCACCGGCATGACGAATCTGTGGCAGCCAGGCTTGCGGATCAGCCACCGACAATTCCAGGTGCTCAGGCGCGATGCGATTGGCAACCTCCATGGCCTGTTGCATGTCCCGCACCTGAATCAGCGCGCCACGCGCATTGATCGAGGTCTTGATGATCTCGGCACGCTCCATGGTCGGCAGCAATTTGTCGATGCTGGCAGCCACCTTGTCGAGGAAATCGGCATCCGGACTGACCAGGATCGACTGGGCATCTTCGTCGTGCTCGGCTTGGGAAAACAGGTCCATGGCGATCCAGTCGGGATCGGTCTGACCATCACAAACCACCAGAATTTCCGAAGGCCCGGCAATCATGTCGATACCGACCTGGCCGAACACATGACGCTTGGCCGTAGCCACATAGATGTTACCGGGGCCCACTACCTTATCTACCTGCGGCACGCTTTCGGTGCCATAGGCCAGCGCCGCGACAGCCTGAGCGCCACCGATGGTGAACACCCGGTCAACGCCGGCAATGCAAGCGGCGGCGAGCACCAGTTCGTTAACTTCGCCGCGTGGCGTCGGCACCACCATCACCACTTCGCCGACACCGGCCACCTTGGCCGGGATCGCGTTCATCAGCACCGAAGACGGATACGACGCCTTACCGCCCGGGACATACAAGCCAGCACGGTCCAGCGGCGTGACCTTCTGCCCAAGTACGGTACCGTCCGCTTCGGTGTAGCTCCAGGAGTCCTGCTTCTGCCGTTCGTGGTAGCTGCGCACACGGCTGGCAGCCTTTTCCAGGGCTTCGCGTTGGGCTGGTGTGATGCGCGTCAGGGCCAGCTCCAGACGCTCGCGGCCGAGGATCAGGTCGTCGATCGACTTGGCTTGAACACCATCGAAACGTTGGGTGAACTCCACCAGCGCCGCATCACCGCGCTCACGCACGGCCTTGATGATGTCGAGTACGCGTTGGTTGACCGCGTCGTCAGAGACACTTTCCCAGCTCAACAGATGATCCAGATGTCGGGCGAAATCCGGGTCAGCGGCATTGAGTCGGGCAATTGCAGTGGACGTGGTCATAGCGAGGGCCTCAATAAATGGCGGATGCTCAGGCGCCCTAAGCTACCAGTCCATCCGCGCGGGCACCCGAGAAAATTGGCTATGACGCGGATAGACGGGCGCGACAGCGAAGGTCGCGCGCAGAAGTCAGCCGCGGTGTCGCGATTCGACAGCCTGGCGCAGGGTGTCGATCAGGCTTTGGATGCGGGCGTGCTGCATCTTCATCGAAGCCTTGTTGACCACCAGCCGGGAGCTGATGGTAGCAATCAGTTCCTGGGGTTCCAGGCCATTGGCACGCAGGGTGTTACCGGTGTCGACGACGTCGATGATCTTGTCCGCCAAGCCGATCAGCGGCGCCAGCTCCATCGAACCGTACAACTTGATGATATCGACCTGACGGCCCTGTTCGGCATAGTAACGCTTGGCGACATTGACGAACTTGGTCGCCACGCGCAAACGGCCCTTGGGTTCAACAGCGCCGACAGCACCGGCGGTCATCAGCTTGCACTGGGCGATTTGCAGGTCCAGTGGCTCATACAGACCCTGGCCGCCGTACTCCATCAGCACGTCCTTGCCGGCCACACCCAGATCGGCGGCGCCATGCTCGACATAGGTCGGCACGTCGGTAGCCCGTACGATCAGCAGGCGCACATCGTCCTGGGTCGTCGGGATGATCAGTTTGCGGCTCTTGTCCGGGTTCTCGGTCGGCACGATACCGGCTTCCGCCAGCAGCGGCAGGGTATCGTCGAGAATCCGACCTTTGGATAGCGCGATGGTCAACATGGGAAACGTCGGTCCTTATGCGGCTACAGCCGATCAGGCCCGATGGGGCCCGACCGCATTCAATTCGGTGCAGCAATGGGCGGGCGCGTCCCTGCGCCGGTCACAGACTAGCCCGGTACGCGACGGATCTTCGCGCCCAGCATCTGCAGTTTTTCCTCGATGCATTCGTAACCACGGTCAATGTGGTAGATGCGATCGATCAGGGTATCGCCTTCGGCTACCAGTGCCGAGAGTACCAGACTGGCCGAAGCCCGCAGGTCGGTGGCCATGACTGGCGCGCCCTTGAGGGTTTTGGTGCCGGTGACGATGGCGGTATTGCCTTCGACCTGGATCAGCGCGCCCATGCGGTGCATTTCGTACACGTGCATGAAACGGTTTTCGAAGATCGTCTCGATCACCGCACCGGTGCCTTCGGCAATGGCGTTGAGGGAGATGAACTGCGCTTGCATGTCGGTCGGGAACGCCGGGTACGGGGCGGTACGCAGGTTGACCGCTTTTGGCCGCTTACCGTGCATGTCCAGCTCGATCCAGTCTTCACCGGTGGTGATCTCGGCGCCGGCTTCCTTGAGTTTTTCCAGGACAGCTTCAAGGATGGTCGGATCGGTATCCTTGACCTTGACTCGGCCACCGGTAACGGCAGCGGCGACCAGGTAGGTTCCGGTTTCGATACGGTCCGGCATGACACGGTAGGTTGCAGAACCCAGACGCTCGACGCCATCGATGGTGATGGTGTCAGTACCGGCACCCTGGACCTTGGCGCCCATGGCATTGAGGAAGTTGGCCAGATCGACCACTTCCGGCTCACGCGCGGCGTTCTGCAGCACGCTGCGGCCCTTGGCCAGGGCTGCGGCCATCATGATGTTCTCGGTACCGGTAACACTGACGGTATCGAAGAAGAAGTGTGCGCCACGCAGGCCACCTTCAGGCGCCTTGGCCTTGATGTAACCGCCTTCGACCTCAATCTTCGCGCCCATGGCTTCAAGGCCACGGATGTGCAGGTCAACCGGACGCGAACCGATGGCACAGCCGCCAGGCAGCGCAACTTCAGCTTCGCCAAAGCGGGCAACCATCGGGCCCAGTACCAGGATTGAGGCGCGCATGGTTTTCACCAGCTCGTAAGGCGCAACCAGGGTCTTGATGGTGCGTGGATCGATTTCCACCGCAAGCTTCTCGTCGATCACCGGCTCAATGCCCATGCGCCCGAACAGCTCGATCATGGTGGTGATGTCGTGCAGGTGCGGCAGGTTGCCGACCGTGACCGGACCATCGCAAAGCAGAGTACCGGCTAGAATCGGCAAGGCCGCGTTCTTGGCACCGGAAATGCGGATTTCGCCATCAAGACGAACGCCGCCAGTAATAATCAGTTTGTCCATTTCTGTCTCGCCGCCAATTTAGGCTCAGTTGCGCTCAGCCCAGGCTGCGCTGCTGAAAAATTTCATGGTTACCGCATGGATGCTGCCATCGGTGATCCAAGGATTAAGATGAGCATAGATCTGCTGCTGACGCTTGACCGGGCTCAGGGCCGCCAATTCGTCGCTGATCACGTTCAACTGGAAGTTGCAGCCTTCGCCTTCAACTTCGACCCGGGTTCCCGGCAACTTTTCTTCAAGGAAGTTCTTAACTTCTACGGCCTGCATGCTCAACCTCAATCGGCGCCCTGTGCGCGCGGGTCGGCCATCATACAAAAAAGCCCCTCGCCTGCGAACCCCGTAATCGAGGACTCTGACAGAGGGGCTGCTCATCGACTGGCGGTCATTGCCCCGCCAGCACCTCGTCGAGGTCATAAACCCCGGCGATTTCACGCATGTCTTGAGGCATCGCCCGCACCTTTACAGCCTTGCCGGCGGCCTTGGCATCCCGCATGAACGCCAGCAGCAGAGACAGGCCAACACTGCTGGACTTCTCGACCTGCGAGCAATCGAGCACCAGCGCCGCGTCCTTGCTGGCCGCGATCAGCGCGCTGCCCTGCTTGCGCAGGGTCGGGCCGGTACGATAGTCCAGCACCCCAGACAAGCTGAGCACACCGTCCGCACCGAGGGTGATTGTGCTGTCGGTCATTGCGCTTGCTTCTCGGACTCTTGCTCGGCGGTTTCCTTGGCTTTGGCCACTTCACCAGCCCAATTGTCGATGGTCATGTCCAGATTGTTGCCATTGCGATTCATGGCGTCGGCGAACTGGTCACGGAACAGCTTGCCGATGTTGATGCCATTGACGATGACGTTGCGCACTTTCCATTCGCCATTGAGGTTGGTCAGGGTGTACTGCACCGGATACACGGCGCCGCTGTTCCCCTTGACCGTCATGTCAACGCTGGCGCGGTCAGGACCGTCCTTCTTCTCGGCCCCGACGGTAATACCTTGATTGTTGTATTCAAGCAGGGCATTGCCATAGAACTGCATCAGGCTGCGCTTGAAATTTTCCTCGAAGCGTTTCATCTGCTCCGGGGTGGCTTTACGCGAGTACTTGACGGTCATGATGCTTCGGGAAATGCCGTCGGCATCTACCACCGGCCCCAGGTTGGCGTTCAAGGCATCGTAGAAGGCACTTGGATTGGCCTTGTACTGTTCCTTGTTGGCCTTAAGGTCAGACAGCAACTGCGTGGTGGTCTTCTCGATCACCTGTTTAGGTGATTCGGCAGCTGCGCCAGCCATCAAGGGCAGCGCCGCCAGCAACACCAGCAAGCCGCGTCGCAGGATCGAAATCATGGAAACTCCTTATTTAGCTTCTTTGCCAACGGTATTGAGCAGGAACTTGCCAATCAGATCTTCCAGCACCAGCGCCGATTGGGTGTCGTGAATGGTTGCACCATCCTTGAGCACCGCCTCTTCTCCGCCGACGCTGAGGCCGATGTACTTCTCGCCGAGCAAGCCCGCGGTGAGGATAGATGCAGTGGAGTCGGTAGGCAGGTTGTCTACGCGTTTTTCCAACTGCAATGTCACCCGACCGGTGTACGTGTCACGGTCCAGATCGATGGCCGTGACCTTGCCGATGGTCACACCGGCCATGGTCACTTTAGCTCTGACCGTCAAACCGGCGATATTGTCGAAGTAGGCATAAACTTTATAGGTGTCGCTACTGCTCGGGCTCGCCGACAGGCCACTGACACGCAGGGCCAGCAGGATCAGCGCCAGGATCCCGGCCAGAAGAAACAGGCCGACACCGATTTCCAGGGTGCGGTTTTGCATCAGAAATCTCCAAACATCAAGGCGGTCAGAATAAAGTCCAGACCCAGGACTGCCAATGAGGCATAGACCACGGTCTTGGTAGTGGCACGACTGATCCCTTCTGAAGTGGGCTCACAGTCATAGCCTTGGAATACGGCAATCCAGGTCACAACAAAGGCAAACACCAGGCTTTTGATCACGCCGTTGAGCACGTCATCGGTAAACGAAACGCTGTTCTGCATGTTGGCCCAGAACGAACCCTCATAGACCCCCAGCCAGTCCACCGCCACCCACGAGCCACCCCAGATACCGACCACACTGAAGATCAGCGCCAGCATCGGTAGCGAGATAAAGCCGGCCCACAGGCGCGGGGCAATGATGTACTTGAGCGGATCGACACCGATCATTTCCAGGCTGGACAACTGCTCGGTGGATTTCATGTTACCGATTTCCGCAGTCAACGCAGAACCGGCACGCCCGGCGAACAGCAATGCCGTGACCACAGGCCCCAGTTCACGCAGCAAAGTCAGGGCAACCATCTGCCCCACTGCCTGCTCCGAACCGTACTTGGTCAGGATGCTAAACCCCTGCAAGGCCAGGACCATGCCGATGAACACGCCGGAAACGACAATGATCGCCAGCGACAGCACACCGACCGAATACAGCTGCTTGATCAGCAGTTGAAAACCGCCGCCGGTGCCGCTGCGCCCGACCAACGAGTGCAGCAGGAACAAAAAGGAACGCCCAAGCACAGCCAGCACGTCGATGGCCGAGCGGCCAAAACGGCGAATTCGTTCGAGTAAGGATTTTCTGCGCATCAACGCTTCCCCAGAAGATCGGCGCGGTAATCCGGCGCAGGAAAGTGAAAGGGCACCGGACCGTCCGGATCACCTTTCATAAATTGACGAATGCGCGGGTTGTCCGAGCCCATCAGCTCATCCGGCGTACCCTGGCCCAGCACCTGCCCATCGCCAACCACATAAATGTAATCGGCAATGCTCGCGGTTTCGGCCAGGTCGTGGGAGACCACGATGCTGGTGATACCCAGAGCATCGTTGAGCAGGCGGATCAGGCGCACGAGCACCCCCATGGCGATCGGGTCCTGGCCGACAAAGGGTTCGTCGTACATGAGGATTTGCGGGTCCAGCGCGATGGCCCGGGCCAGGGCAACACGGCGCTTCATACCGCCGGACAACTCGTCGGGCATCAGCTCAATGGCACCGCGCAGGCCAACGGCCTGCAGTTTCATCAGCACGATGTCACGGATCATTTCGTCGGACAGCTGGGTATGCACGCGCAGCGGAAACGCGACGTTTTCGAATACGTCGAGGTCCGTGAACAGCGCGCCGCTCTGGAACAGCACGCCCATCTGCTTGCGGGCATCGAACAGATCGCTGCGCGACAAGGTCGGCAAGTTTTGCCCGGCCACCCAGACCTCACCACTGGCCGGGCGCAACTGTGCGCCCATCAGACGCAACAATGTGGTCTTGCCGCACCCGGAAGGTCCCATGATGCCGGTGACCTTGCCGCGGGGAATGCGTATATCGACATTACTGAAGATGCTGCGCGAACCGCGCTTGAAGGAAACACCCTTCAACTCGACCGCGTAGGCGTTATCAACGCTCATCTAGACTCCTTGCGATGCAGCCTTCTCACTCAGACGCGCGCCCCCTTCATGGAGGCACGCACGCCCTGAGCGGGCCGAACAGGCGGCGAACTATAGCATTGCTGATAGCAACGCCCCAAGGCCGCCGCCGCGCTTGTTCAGCTAGGGTTAAGGTTGCACAGCGACTGTATGACAATCACAGGGTGAGGGTTTTGCGCATTACCGCTATAATCGCCGCCTTTTCATCAGGCAACCCGATTTCCGACATGAGCCAATCCAGCGACCTGATCCAATCCGCGCAACGCACCATCCGTTTCGAAATCGAGGCGGTTGAGGGCTTGCTAGCCCACATCGACGCCGATTTCGTCAAGGCCTGCGAGCTGATCCTGGCCAGCAAGGGCCGGGTCGTGGTGGTCGGCATGGGCAAGTCCGGGCATATCGGCAACAAAATTGCCGCAACCCTGGCCAGCACCGGCACCCCGGCGTTCTTCGTGCACCCGGCCGAAGCCAGCCATGGCGACATGGGCATGATCACCCGCGACGATGTCATCCTCGCCCTGTCCAACTCCGGCACGACCGCCGAGATCGTCACCCTGCTGCCCTTGATCAAACGCCTCGGGATCCAGCTGATCAGCCTGACTGGCAACCCCGACTCGGCACTGGCCAAGGCCGCCGAAGTCAATCTCGACGCCCGCGTCGCCCAGGAAGCCTGCCCGCTGAACCTGGCTCCGACGTCCTCGACCACAGCGGCACTGGTACTGGGCGATGCCCTGGCCATTGCGCTGCTTGAGGCACGTGGCTTTACTGCTGAAGACTTCGCCTTCTCGCACCCTGGTGGCGCCTTGGGACGCCGCTTGCTGTTGAAGGTCGAGAACGTCATGCACGCCGGCCAAGAGCTGCCTCAGGTGCAACGTGGCACCCTGCTCAAAGACGCATTGCTTGAAATGTCTCGCAAAGGTCTGGGCATGACCGTCGTCCTCGAAGCCGACGGACGGTTGGCCGGGATCTTCACTGACGGCGACCTGCGCCGCAGCCTGGATCGCAACATCGATGTGCACACCACGTTGATCGAAGAGGTCATGACCGCTCATGGCAAGACCGCGCGCGCCGACATGCTCGCTGCCGAAGCCCTGAAAATCATGGAAGACCACAAGATCAGTGCCCTGGTTGTAATCGACAAGGACGAGCGCCCGGTTGGCGCCTTGAATATGCACGACCTGTTGCGTGCGGGAGTGATGTAAATGAGCCAGGACCTGCTCCAACGTGGCAAGGCCATCAAGCTTGCGGTATTTGACGTTGACGGCGTACTGACTGACGGTCGCTTGTACTTCCTCGAAGATGGCAGTGAATTCAAAACCTTCAACACCCTCGACGGACAAGGCATCAAGATGCTCATGGCCACGGGCGTGACCACCGCCATCATCAGCGGCCGCAAGACCCCGGTGGTCGAGCGCCGAGCCAAGAACCTTGGCATCCCCCACCTGTATCAGGGGCGTGAAGATAAATTAGTGGTTTTGGACGAACTTCTTGGCCAGCTCAACCTAAGCTATGAACAGGTCGCCTATTTGGGCGACGACCTGCCTGACCTGCCGGTGATCCGCCGTGTTGGCCTGGGCATGGCTGTAGCCAGTGCCGCAGCCTTCGTCCGCGAGCACGCCCACGGGATTACCAAGGCCCGCGGCGGTGAAGGTGCAGCCCGTGAGTTTTGCGAGTTGATCCTGCAAGCCCAGGGCAACCTCGACGCGGCCAACGCCCACTACCTGTAGAGCGACACATGTTCAGTAAAAAGATTCGCACCATTGCGCTGTTCAGTGTGATTGCCGCCTTGCTGGTGGCTGTCGGCTACTGGAACATCAGCCCGGAGAGCTTTCTCGACAAGCCGGTCGCCAGCGTCGACGAAAAGGCTATCGATTATTACGCCACCAATGCTCACAGCGTGCAGTTTCTGCCTGATGGCAAGATGCAGTACGAGATGACTGCCGACAAGGTCGAACACCTCAAGGTCAGCGAAGTAACGTTGCTGACCAAGCCTGACCTGCAACTGTATCGCGGCACCACCTACCCCTGGCACGTGCAGAGCGACAAGGGCGAGGTCAACCCCGATGGCAGCGAAGTGGAATTGATTGATTCGGTACGGGTCGCCCGCACCGATGAAAAAAACCGCACCATGATCATTACCAGCAGTCGCATGACGGTATTCCCGCAGAAGCAATATGCGCAAACCGAACAAGCCGTTAAAATCGACGGCGCCGGTGGTGTTACTACGGGCAATGGAATGAAAGCGTATTTGAAAGACGGCAGGATGGACCTGCTGTCCAACGTAAGAGGACAGTATGAGGCTCGTTAAAACACTCCCCTTTTTGCTCAGCCTGAGCGCAGCACTGGGAAGCGCGAGCGCCTGGGCCCTGCCGAACGACCGTGACCAGCCAATCCGTATCCAGGCTGACCAAGCGCACCTGGATGACAAGAAAGGGGTCGCCACCTACACCGGCGACGTCATCATCACCCAGGGTTCGATGATCATCAAAGGCAACACCGTGACCATTACGCGTGCCGCCAATGGCGATGTCGACGTCGTGACATCGGTCGGCAACCTTGCCTATTTCGAGCAGCAACAAAGCGCCGAAAAACCGGACAAGATGAAAGGTTACGGCAAGCAGATCCAGTACCAGTCGCAAAAGAATCTGGTGGTATTGACCGACCAGGCCAAGGTGGAAACCAGCGATGGCAACACCACTGAAGGCGAGAAAATCGTTTACAACACCCAATCCCAGGTGGCGACTGCCGGCCGCGGTGGATCGGTGTCAACGCCTCGCCCACGGATCGACATGGTGATCCAGCCGAAGAAGAAGGCCGAGTAAATGGCGACCCTCAAAGCCCAGCACCTGGCCAAGAGCTACAAGAGTCGGCAAGTGGTACGTGACGTCAGCCTGTCCATCGACAGCGGCCAGATCGTCGGCTTGCTCGGTCCTAACGGCGCCGGCAAGACCACCTGCTTTTACATGATCGTTGGCCTGGTCCAGGCCGATCAGGGCCGCGTGCTCATCGATGACCTGGATGTCAGCCACCAGCCGATGCACGGCCGTGCCCGTGCCGGTATTGGCTACCTGCCACAGGAAGCCTCGATCTTTCGCAAGCTGTCGGTTGCCGACAACATCATGGCGATCCTCGAGACCCGTAAGGAGCTCGATCGCGATGGCCGGCGCAAAGAACTGGAAAGCCTGCTGCAGGAATTTCACATCAGCCATATCCGCGACAACCTCGGCATGAGCCTGTCCGGTGGCGAACGTCGCCGCGTGGAGATTGCCCGGGCCCTGGCTACTGCGCCGAAATTCATCCTGCTCGATGAACCCTTTGCCGGTGTCGACCCGATTTCGGTCGGCGACATCAAGCAGATCATCCATCACCTCAAGGCCAAAGGTATCGGTGTATTGATCACCGACCACAACGTCCGCGAGACCCTGGACATCTGCGAAACCGCTTACATCGTCAACGATGGCCAACTGATTGCCGAAGGCGATGCAGAGACCATCCTGGCAAACGACCTGGTGAAAGAGGTGTACCTGGGCCACGAGTTCCGCTTGTAAGTTCGAGGCGACACAGCGCTTGCCATGGGCTGCTAACCCGGTGAAAACCGGCTTTATTGTCACAGCGGCCTAGGCAAACGCTCCAATTTCAGGCATATAATTTGCTTAAAGTTGGCGCTTCGGTGCCCTTGTAGTGGATGGCGCATGTGCGCCGGCAAAAAAGGTGTAAAGCCCCTGCCATGAAACCATCGCTCGTCCTAAGAATGGGCCAGCAACTGACGATGACACCGCAGTTGCAACAGGCTATCCGTCTGCTCCAGCTTTCTACTCTGGACCTCCAGCAGGAAATCCAGGAAGCGCTGGAATCAAACCCGATGCTCGAACGCCAGGAAGAAGGCGACGACTTCGACAACAGCGACCCGATGGCCGACAACGCCGAAAGCAAGCCCGTCGCCGAAGTTCAGGACACCACCTACCAGGAAACCACGCAAACCGTGGACAACCTGGAAGACGGCGAATGGAACGAGCGCATCCCCAACGAACTGCCCGTCGATACCGCCTGGGAAGACATCTACCAGACCAGCGCCAGCAGCTTGCCCAGCAACGACGATGACGAGTGGGACTTCACCACCCGCACTTCGGCGGGCGAGAGCCTGCAAAGCCACTTGCTTTGGCAACTCAACCTGGCGCCGATGTCGGACACCGATCGGCTGATTGCGGTCACCCTGATCGACTGCATCAACAGCCAGGGCTACCTCGACGAAACCCTCGAGGAAGTCTGCGAATCCTTTGACCCTGAGCTGGATATTGAGCTCGACGAAATCGAGGCCGTGCTGCACCGCATTCAGCAATTCGAACCTGCTGGTATCGGCGCACGCAACCTCAGCGAATGCCTGCTGCTGCAACTGCGCCAACTGCCTGCCAGCACCCCTTGGATGGCCGAAGCCCAGCGCCTGGTACGTGACTATATCGACCTACTCGGCAGCCGCGACTACAGCCAGCTGATGCGGCGGATGAAGCTCAAGGAAGACGAACTGCGCCAGGTCATCGAACGGGTTCAGAGCCTCAACCCGCGTCCTGGCTCGCAGATTGAATCCAGTGAAGCCGAATACGTGGTCCCTGACGTGATCGTGCGCAAGGACAACGAGCGCTGGCTGGTCGAGCTCAATCAGGAGGCCGTGCCGCGCCTGCGGGTCAACCCGCAATACGCCGGGTTCGTCCGCCGCGCCGACACCAGTGCCGACAATACGTTCATGCGCAATCAGTTGCAGGAAGCCCGCTGGTTCATCAAGAGCCTGCAGAGCCGCAACGAAACCCTGATGAAAGTCGCCACCCAGATCGTCGAACACCAGCGCGGCTTCCTCGATCACGGCGACGAAGCGATGAAGCCGCTGGTCCTGCATGACATCGCTGAAGCCGTGGGCATGCACGAGTCGACCATTTCCCGGGTCACCACGCAGAAATACATGCACACACCGCGGGGTATTTACGAGCTGAAGTACTTTTTCTCCAGCCACGTCAGCACCTCCGAAGGCGGTGAATGCTCGTCCACAGCGATTCGCGCGATCATCAAAAAATTGGTTGCAGCGGAAAATCAGAAAAAGCCATTGAGTGACAGCAAGATCGCTGGTTTACTGGAGGCACAAGGCATCCAGGTAGCCCGTCGCACCGTCGCCAAGTACCGCGAGTCCCTCGGCATTGCACCGTCGAGTGAGCGCAAGCGACTGATGTAGCCCCTGAGATAGCCATCGCAGTTCAGTGGCAGGCGCAACACCTGCCTCTTATGCTCGGGCAACAAAGGAGAAGCTGTATGCAAGTCAATATCAGTGGACAGCATGTAGAAGTCACCCAGCCGCTGCGCGAATACGTCGAGCAAAAACTCAAACGTCTGGAGGGGCACTTCGACAAGATTACCAATGTGACGGTAATCATGAAGGTCGAGAAGCTGCAGCAGAAGATTGAAGCAACGCTGTTTATTCCCGGCGGCGAAGTTGTTGCAAATGCCGAACACACAGACATGTATGCAGCGATCGATGCTTTGACCGACAAGCTCGATCGTCAACTGAAAAAACACAAGGAAAAACAGCAAAGCCTGCTGCAAGGTGCAGCGGCCCGCTGATCCCCCTCATCCATGATCCGACTTGAAACCATCCTGACCCCCGGCCGTTCCTTGGTGAACGTGCCGGGAGGCAGCAAAAAGCGCGCACTCGAACAGATCGCCAACCTGATCGGCAAAGAAGTGCCCGAACTGGACACCCAGGACGTGTACGAAGCCTTGATTGCCCGAGAAAAACTCGGCTCAACCGGCTTTGGCAATGGCATTGCCATTCCCCATTGCCGCCTCAAGGGTTGCGAATCGCCTGTCAGTGCACTGCTGCATCTTGACGCCCCTATTGATTTCGACGCCATTGATGGCGCTCCGGTCGACCTGCTGTTCGTGTTGCTGGTCCCGGAAGCAGCCACCGATGCGCACCTGGAGCTGCTGCGCCAGATCGCCAGCATGCTCGACAGCAAGGTCGTACGCGACAAGCTGCGTGCGGCCCCCAGCAACGACGCGCTGTACCAGGTCGTTCTGGATGTACAGAGCGGGCCCTGAATATGCGCTTGATCATCGTTAGCGGCCGCTCCGGCTCCGGAAAAAGTACCGCCCTCGCGGTCCTTGAGGACAACGGCTACTACTGCATCGACAACCTACCTGCCGGGTTGCTGCCGCAGTTGGCCGAGAACGCCCTGATCAACACCGAACTGATGCAGCCCAAAGTGGCGGTATCGATCGATGCGCGCAACCTGCCCAGCCACCTCAGTCGCTTCCCCGAGCTGCTTGAAGAGGCGCGCGGGCGCCATATCCAGTGTGATGTGCTGTACCTGGATGCCGACGAAGACACCCTGCTCAAGCGCTTCTCGGAAACCCGTCGGCGTCACCCGCTGACCAACGCCAGCCGTTCGCTGGCCGAAGCGATCAAGGACGAGACCGAGCTGCTGGGGCCGATTGCCGACCTCGCCGATCTTAAAATCGACACCACCAACCTGAACCTGTATCAGTTGCGTGACTCGATCAAACTACGCCTGCTTAACCAACCGGAGCCTGGTACCGCGTTCCTGGTCGAATCCTTCGGCTTCAAGCGTGGCATGCCGGTAGACGCCGACCTGGTGTTCGATGTGCGCTGCCTGCCCAACCCCTACTGGAAGCCGGAGCTGCGTGAGCACTCCGGTCTGGAGCAACCGGTCATCGACTATCTGGCAGCCCAGCCTGATGTCGAAGATATGTTCCAGGATATCTCCAGCTATCTACTCAAATGGTTGCCACGCTTTGCCGCCAGCAACCGCGCCTATGTGACCATTGCCATTGGCTGTACCGGTGGACACCACCGTTCGGTTTACCTGACCGAACGCGTGGGCCAGTTGCTGCAGCAATCCTTGAAGAATGTCCAGGTTCGCCACCGCGACCTCTAGCCCACAGGACCACCGCCGCGATGCCCGCTCGTGAAATCACCATCATCAACAAGCTGGGGCTGCACGCCCGGGCGGCGGCAAAGTTTGTCGGCGTGGCCGGACGCTTCCCTTGCACTGTACGCGTAGGCCGCACACCTGAATCAATGGTCGATGGCAAGAGCATCATGGCTGTGATGATGCTCGCAGCGGGCAAAGGTACCCAGGTACACCTGCATACCGAAGGCGAAGGAGATGACGCAGCGCTCGTTGCGCTGGTCGAGCTGATCAATAACTACTTTGATGAGGGCGAGTAACCGCCCCCTCCTCACGCCAGCGCCGTATCCATCACCATCATCAGACAGAAACCAACGCACAGCCCTAGACTCGCCAGGCGATGATGACCGTTGCTGCGAGATTCGGGAATTATCTCCTGGGTCACTACCAGCAACATAGCTCCGGCTGCGCAGGCCAAGCCCAGAGGCAATAGCAGTTCTGCCACGCTCACCAGCCAGGCACATATCAACGCTGCCACCGGCTCGACCAGTCCAGACGCTGCACCGATGGCAAAAGCCTTGAACCTAGCCATGCCTGCCCCGGCCAGTACCAGCGCAATGACTAACCCTTCGGGCACATCCTGCAAGGCAATGCCCATGGCCAAGCTGTCGGCATCCGGCATCCCGCCACCCGCCGACACCCCGATGGCCATGCCTTCGGGGACGTTGTGAGCAATGATGGCGATGACAAACACCCATATCCGCGCGGCAATCACCGGTTGCTGGGCAGTGCCCACCAAAGCTTCGGGCGAAGCACCCGACACCTTAAGATCGACCAGGTACAGGAAGAACGCCCCGAACAACAAGCCGAAGCTGATCAGTGCGCCTGCGCCCCACTTACCCAGACCAATGGCTTGCGCGGCGTCCAGGCCAGGAATAATCAGGGAGAAGGCCGTTGCCGCCAGCATCACACCGGCGCCGAAGCCGAGCAAGGTATCGGCCAACGCCACCGGCATGCTGCGAATCACCAGCACCGGCACAGCACCCAACGCCGTGCCCAATGCACACAGAGCACCGCCTTCGAGCGCGCGCATCATGCGCGGCTCAAGGTCAAGCCAGGCGATACCCTGCGCCACCAACAAAGCGCTCCCCACCAGCAACAACAGGGTTCCCAGCGCCAGGCGAAACAGGCGCATTCCGCCTATGGACATCACATCGGTACGCATACCGGAACGACTCACGCCAGGGCAGCTAGATAACGGCGCTCTACCTCGGACCAGTCGATCACGTTGTAGAAGGCATTGATGTATTCAGGACGGCGATTCTGGTACAGCAAGTAGTAGGCATGTTCCCAGACATCCAACCCCAGAATCGGCGTATTGCCGCTCATCAACGGGCTGTCCTGGTTACCACTGCTCTCCACTACCAACTTTTTCTCCGGGGTCACGCTCAGCCAGGCCCAGCCGCTGCCAAAACGCGTCAGTGCGGCCTTGGTGAAAGCCTCCTTGAAGGCCTCGAAGCCGCCCAGTTGCTCATCGACTGCCTTAGCCACCACACCTTGAGGCTGACCTCCACCCTTGGGCGACATCACCATCCAGAACAACGAGTGGTTGGCATGACCGCCACCCTGGTTGATTACCGCATTGTGTAGTGCCTGCGGCAGTTGCTTGACTCTGGCGACCAGTTTTTCCACCGGCCACTCGGCGAACTCCGTGCCTTCTACCGCCGCATTGAGGTTGTTGATATAGGTCTGGTGGTGCCTGCTGTGGTGAATCTGCATGGTCTGGGTATCAATGTGCGGTTCCAGCGCATCGTAAGCGTAAGGCAATGCAGGCAAGGTATGAGGCATAGTCAGTGGATTCCGTAGTGAAGGGCTGAAGACCCGGCGCGCTCCTTAACAGCTAAAACTGCCGGTTGCGGGCCGTGGCTATGGAGCAGGCGCTCAGTTCGCGGGTACTGGCCGTACTCACTGATGAAATTGAGCAGCTCGGTGTAGGTCTTGCTACTGTGGCGCAGCGCCGCTTCGCGCAGTGCTGGCGCCAGGCGTTGGTCCTGCAGGGCCTGCAACAGGCGCTGGTGGATAGCGCAGAGGTACTCCGCACTCTCCTGCGGCTGATTCAGGCGCAAATGCAGGTCGGCCAGGTTGTGGTGGGCAATGACACACACAGCCACCGCTTCGTCGGCGTCATGCCAGCGCTCGAACAACACCTGGGCCAGAGCCAGGGCCTGCAGATACAACTCGCGGGCATCGACCAGATCGCCCTGGTCGAACAAGCGATTGGCGATTTCGGTGGTGCGTTTCCAGTGCTGCATGACAAACCTCCAAGGCGCTATCAGATACCGCCAGCCGTGAGCTTTTCCGGATCGAGCAGCACTTCCAGCTGGTTACGCGACAGGTCGGTGTGCTCCAGGGCTACGTCAATGATCGGCCGACCTTGCTTGTAGGCCGTCTTGGCAATCTCGGCGGCCTTTTGGTAGCCGATGATCGGGTTCAACGCCGTCACCAGGATAGGGTTACGCGCCAGCGCTTCCTTGAGCTTGGGTTCGTTGACCTTGAAGCTGGCGATGGCTTTGTCGGCCAGCAGGCGGCTGACGTTGGCCATCAGCTCGATGCTGCTCAGCAGGTTGTGGGCGATGATCGGCAGCATGACGTTAAGTTCGAAATTGCCCGATTGGCCAGCCACGGCAATGGCCGCATCGTTACCGATGACTTGGGCAGCAACCATGGCGGTGGCTTCCGGAATCACTGGATTGACCTTGCCAGGCATGATCGAAGAGCCCGGCTGCAAGCCTTCCAGCTCGATTTCACCCAAGCCCGCCAGCGGGCCGGAGTTCATCCAACGCAAGTCGTTGGCAATTTTCATCAAGGCGACCGCCGTGGTCTTGAGCTGGCCAGACACGGCCACTGCGGTGTCCTGCGAACCGATCAGGGCAAACAGATTCTGCCCAGGCGTAAACGGCACGCTGGTCAGCTCACTCAACTGCTGGCTGAAACGCGCGGCAAACTCGGGGTGGGCGTTGATCCCAGTGCCCACGGCGGTCCCGCCCTGGGCTAGCGCTTGCAGGGCCGGCAAGGTCGACTCTAAATGGCCTGTAACCGCTCTGATCTGCGCCGCCCAACCGCCAAGCACCTGACTCATACGCACCGGCATGGCATCCATCAGGTGGGTACGACCAGTCTTGATGAATGGATGAACTTCTTCGGCTTTGCGCTCGATAACCTGGACCAAGTGCTTGAGTGACGGCAGCAGTTGCTCATGCAAGGCCAAGGCGCCACTGACATGGATAGTGGTTGGAATGATGTCATTGCTGCTTTGGCCGCAATTGACATGATCATTGGGGTTGACCGTGTCACCGAGGATGCGGCTTGCCAGGGTGGCGATCACCTCGTTGGCGTTCATGTTCGAGCTGGTACCGGAGCCGGTCTGGTAGATATCCACCGGGAAATGCTCGATGAAATCGCCAGCCAGCAGTTGCTCGACCGCCTTGACGATGGCCGTGCCCTGCCCAGCGTCCAGTTGCTTGAGCTCGATGTTGGCCTTGGCCGCAGCAGCCTTGGCCAGCAGCAAGGCGCGAATGAACTGGGTAGGCATGCGTTGCTGGCTGATCGGAAAGTTGTTTACCGCGCGCTGGGTTTGAGCGCCATACAGGGCCTCGGCCGGCACCTGCAGTTCACCCATGCTGTCACGCTCGATACGGGTATTACTCATCATCAAGTCCTTGCATCAGTTCAGCGAAAGAAATCGAAGGCAGCAGCGTGCAGTTCGCCAATTGCAGAGCAAAAGGCTGCCAACGCTGGCCATGCTCACCGCCGTCGAGCTTGCGCAGCTGCAACAGCGGTTTCCAGGCCTGATCCAGGCACAGGCAACGCCAATGCCAAGGCAGCATGCGATCGCAGGCGGTATCCAGGAGCAGGCGGAATGAGGTCAGGGCGACGGTCCAAGCCGAGGTCTCGGTGCAACACACCAGATAGCGACCTTCGGCCAGGTAGTGTTCGATCAAGCGCGGTTCGTCCGGCTCCATCGCACAACGGATGCGGCGACTGAGCCAGCGCCAGTTTTCGAGGTAGGGCAATTCGTGAAGGACGGGTTTCATGAACATCATCGCCTAGATAATGATATTCATTATTGATTGATAATCAGAATCAGTTCAAGGCAATGGCAGAAGAAAAACAAAAAGCCCGACACAGGGCCGGGCTTGGTAGTGGAGGGGCACGGGTAATTCCCGCTGCTACAGGTTCAGCTGCCGGCCACAGTCATCCGCTCGATCAGAACCGAACCGGTATGGATGTTGCTGCGGGTTTCCAGATCATTACCGATCGCGACAATTTGCTGGAACATGTCCTTCATATTGCCGGCGATGGTCACTTCCTGAACGGCGAATTGAATCTCACCGTTCTCGACCCAATAGCCTGCTGCACCACGGGAATAATCACCAGTCACCATGTTCAGGCCATGCCCCATCAGCTCGGTCACCAGCAAGCCCCGCCCCATACGACGAATCAGCGCCGCCTGATCTTCGACGCCGTGGGTGACATACAGGTTATGCACGCCACCGGCATTGGCGGTGCTCGGCAATCCAAGCTTGCGCCCCGAATAGGTACCCAGCACATAGGACACCAACTCGCCCTTTTCGACGAACGGTTTGGCGTAGGTCGCCAGACCGTCACCGTCGAATGCGGCACTGCCCAGCGCACGCATCAGGTGCGGGCGCTCGTCCAGGGTCAACCAGGTGGGAAACAAGCGCTGGCCCATTGCGCCATCAAGAAATGACGACTTGCGGTACAGGTTGCCACCCGAGATTGCCGACAGGAAACTGCCGAACAGGCCGCCAGCAAGCTCAGCGGAAAACAGCACCGGCACCTCGCAGGTCGGCACCGGGCGCGCGCCGAGGCGGCTGGCAGCACGCTGCGCAGCACGCTGACCAATGCTGCGTGGATCAGCCAGCAGTTCGCCCTGACGATTGACGTCGTACCAGTAGTCGCGCTGCATCTGGCCTTCAGCTTCGGCGATCATCACGCAGCTCAGGCTGTGCCGGGTCGACGCGTAGCCGCCGATAAAACCGTGGCTGTTGCCGTAAACCCGGCAGCCTTGGTGAGTATTGAGGGTGGTGCCATCGGCATTCTTGATTCGCGCATCGGCATCGAACGCCGCTGCTTCGCAGATCAACGCCTTCTCGATGGCTTGCTCAGGGGTAATGTCCCAGGCGTGATAGAGATCGAAATCGGGCAGATCTCGCGCCATCAACGCCGGGTCGGCAAGCCCTGCGCACTCATCCTCGGAGGTGTGCTTGGCAATTGCCAGGGCCGCAGCAACAGTCTCGCGAATGGCCTCTCTGCCACTGGCCGAGGTGCTGGCCGAGCCTTTGCGCTGGCCGACATACAGGGTGATGCCAAAACCCTGGTCGCGGTTGAACTCCACGGTTTCCACTTCACGCTGACGCACCGAGGTAGACAACCCCTGTTCCAGCGATACCGCCACTTCACAGGCACTGGCCCCCTGGCGCTTGGCCTCGGCAATGATCTGTTCGACCTGCTCCTGCAACGCCGGCAGGGCCTGTGGACCTACGCTCTGGACTGCACTCATGGTTTTCTCCACTCAAATTCTGCGTTCGGCGTGGGTCAATCTACGACCGGACCGGACAAGCGGCCCCCGACTGGTTATCATGGCGGCGATTCTCAGCGGACTGCCCCCATGGTTGATTCTTACGACACCGCCTTTGACGGCGAAAAAAGCAAAACCCAAATCAAGCGCGAGATGCAGGCGCTGGTCGATATGGGCGAGCGCCTTACTACGCTCAAGCCCGATATTCTGGCCAAACTGCCGTTGACCGACGAACTGCGCATGGCGCTGGAAGAGCACAAGAAGCACACCGCAAACGAAGCGAAAAGACGTCACCGGTCGTTCATCGGCAAGCTGATGCGTGACCAGGACATCGACGCGATCACTGCGCTTCTTGACCAGCTCGACGCCTCCTCGCGCCAATACAACGAGCGTTTCCACAACCTTGAACGCTGGCGCGACCGGCTGATCGACGGCACCGACGAAGTCCTGGAAAAATTCGTCCAGGAATATCCGGATGCCGACCGCCAGCAACTGCGCTCGCTGATCCGCCAGGCCCAGCACGAGCTGAAGACCAACAAGACACCTACGGCCAGCCGCAAGATCTTCAAGTACATCCGCGACCTCGACGAGATCCAACGCGGCCTGCGTTGATCTTCGCCACCGGGCAGGCGCCCTGCCCGCCCGGTTTCAATTTCATGCGCCCGTGCCACCCACGGTAATCGCATCGATCTTCAGTGTCGGCTGACCCACGCCAACCGGAACTGACTGCCCATCCTTGCCACAGGTCCCGACACCGCTGTCCAGGGACAGGTCATTACCGACCATCGACACGCGGCTCATCGCTTCCGGACCATTGCCAATCAAGGTCGCGCCTTTGACCGGCGCAGTGATCTTGCCGTCTTCGATCAGATAGGCCTCACTGGTGGAGAACACGAACTTGCCGCTGGTGATATCGACCTGGCCGCCACCAAGGTTGGCGCAATAGATGCCGCGCTTGACCGACTTGATGATTTCTTCCGGGTCACTTTCACCGGCACGCATGTAGGTGTTGGTCATCCGTGGCATTGGCAGGTGCGCATAGGACTCACGACGACCGTTGCCGGTGACCGCCATGCCCATCAGTCGCGCGTTGAGCTTGTCCTGCATATAGCCCTTGAGAATGCCGTTCTCGATCAGCGTGGTGCATTCGGTCGGGGTGCCTTCGTCATCGACGCTCAACGAGCCGCGACGACCTTCGAGGGTGCCGTCATCAACAATGGTGCACAGACTCGACGCAACTTTCTCACCCAGGTGGCCGCTATAGGCCGAACTGCCTTTGCGGTTGAAATCTCCTTCAAGGCCATGGCCGACGGCTTCGTGCAGCAATACACCCGACCAGCCGGAACCGAGCACCACCGGCAAGGTGCCAGCTGGCGCTGGGATCGCCTCAAGGTTGACCAAGGCTTGACGCAGGGATTCGCGGGCATAGCCCATGACCCGTTCATCGGTGAAATAGCGATAGTCGGTGCGACCGCCACCACCGTGGCCACCTCGCTCGCGGCGGCCGTTCTGCTCGACGATCACGCTGACACTAAAGCGCACCAGTGGACGTACATCCGCCGCCAGACTGCCATCAGCTGCGGCGATCAGGATGCGTTCCCAAACCCCGGCCATACTCACGGTGACTTGCTGGATACGCGGATCCAACGCACGGGTGGCGGCATCAACACGCTTGAGCAGCTCGACTTTCTCGGCCCGGCTGAGCACCTCCAGCGGGTTGTCGGCACCATACAACTGGGTAACATCCTGGCTCTTGAAGGCCTGGACACTGCCGTTTTGCCCGGCACGAGAAATCGAGCGGGCAGCACGGGCAGCAGAAGTCAGGGCTTCGAGGCTGATGGCGTTGCTGTAGGCGAAACCAGTTTTCTCGCCAGACTGGGCACGCACGCCCACACCCTGGTCAAGGTTGAAACTGCCTTCTTTGACAATCCCGTCTTCAAGTGCCCAGGACTCAGAAATCTGCCCCTGGAAGTACAGGTCGGCGGCATCGATGCCTGGCCCGGCCAACTCACCCAGCACGGACTGCAGGCTGTCCAGGGTCAATCCCCCCGGCGCCAGCAGGTGCTCGCTGACAGTGGATAACATCTCGCTCATAGTCACTCCGAGGTGTGCGCAGGCCGCAAGGCGTCCTGCGAGAAAAAGCGCCGGTGCAAGGCCACCGGCATCCGCGCCCGAATGGACGCCTGTTCGCTGCTGTCGCGTTCGCTCAGCAGCACGGCCTCGCCGCTGGCCTGTTCGGCGACAATGCGCCCCCAGGGATCGACGATCGCCGCATGACCATAGGTTTCCCGTGCCCCCGGGTGGGTACCGCCCTGAGCGGCGGCCAAGACATAGCACTGGGTTTCAATCGCCCGCGCACGAATCAGCACTTCCCAATGTGCCGCACCAGTGACTGCAGTGAATGCTGCAGGCGCACTGATCAACTCAGCACCGGCAGCGCGCAAGGCGCTGTATAGCTCCGGGAAGCGCAAGTCATAGCATACGCTCAAGCCCAGGCGCCCCACCGGGGTATCTGCCACGACGACCTGACTACCATGGGCATAGTCATCAGACTCTCGATAGCGCCCGCGGTTGTCGGCGACATCGACGTCGAACAAGTGCAGCTTGTCGTAGCGGGCAACAGTTTGCCCGTACTCGTCGATCAGCAGTGAGCAGGCATGGGACTTGGCCTCGGGCTGTCCTTGAGGTGGTAATGGAAGGGTACCGGCGACCAGCCACAGCTTGAGGTCGCGCGCGGTCTGTTCCAACCACGGCAGGATTGGACCCTCGCCCAAGGCTTCGGCACGACCGATGACGGCGCTGTCGCGACGGCCCATGGCAGCGAAGTTCTCCGGCAATACGGCCAGCCGCGCACCGCCCGCTGCAGCCTGTTCCAGCAAGCGTCGAGCCTGTTCCAGGTTGGCCAGGATGTCGCTCTGACTGACCATCTGGATCACTGCTGACTTCATGCGCGCTCCTGGGCTTATTTGTCGAACGGTTTGATAAAGGTCATTTTAGGCTCTTTCCAAGGGCCTTCGATGCGGTAATGCACACTGGCGTAACGCGCCACCCGGTCGCCGAGCAGGCGATCGACCAAAAACAGTGCCCCACCCACCGCCGGTGCACCGACAATCAACGCCGCCAACGGCAGGTTATTGGTCACCGGCAAGGTCACCTGCAGGGTCGCATCGACGCGATCACGAACCATATCCAGGGTGCCTTCAAGCTCAAGGTTACTCGAAGGTCCGGTCAGAGTGATCGGCTCGCGGGTCACGTAAACCCCCTCACTGGCCACCAACAGACCTTTGACCCGATCGTAGCTCAGCCCCTTGTCGAGCAAGTCGGAGAAGTCCAGACGCAAACGTCGGCCAATCGAGTTGAAATTGAGCAAGCCAAACACCCGCAGCGCCTGGGCGCCGCCCTCGACTTCAACGAACTGACCTTTGCGCAAGGCCGCGTCAAGACTGCCGGAGTATCGGTTAAGGCCAACCCAGGCCGGTGATCCCGGCCAGCGCCCATCGACATCCAGACGAAAATCGCGACTGGTGACCGTCGGGGCAAAATTCCAAGCCTTCAACACGTCGGCGAGGTTCTTGCCTTCCAGGCGCCCCTTGTACCAACTGCTGCTGGCTCCCGGAGCGCCCTCCCAGCCACCGTTGCCATCAATCATCAAGCCTTTGAGGCTCAGGTCGAGGTCGTTCAGGGCAATGCCCTTGGCGGTCGAGCGGATCTTCACCGCAGCACTGCCGAGCAAGTCGTCGCCACGAAACAGTTTGTCGATATTGAGGTCGATCGAGGGAATCTTGCGCGGGTCGATCGCCGCCATCGGATCAGGTGCGTTGGGCGAAGCCACTTCAGCCGGATCCGCTGCCGGCAGGTGGATTGTCTGCAGGTTGACCACCAACGGCGCGCCCTTGGCGTCAGGCACCCGAGCGTTACCAATGATTTCTTTGCTGTCCAGCCGCAGCGCCCAGTTGTTGCTGTTGCGGTCCAGACGCACCACTGCCTGGTTCAGGTTCAGACCGAAGCCCTTGAGTTTACCGATACTCAAATCGACACTGCGCAACAGTTGAGCGGCACTGCCGCCTGCATCTTTACCCGCCAGGCCTTCTGCTTGTTGCTGCCAAGGCTGCAAATCCAGTTCAGCCAATCGACCGCGCACCTGTATGCCCTGACCATTGGGCAACTGGGCGCTGCCGCCACCAAACACCAGCTCACCACGCCCTTGGGCCAGTTTGTCCATGGGCGCGGCGTAGAGCATATTAGCCACATTGTCGTAGCTTAAGCTGAAGCGCCGCTCCGGCCCTTGCAGAGTCATGCCGAACTGGCTGTCGCGGGTTTCGTCGGCGCTCTTGCCGAACGGCGCTGGCAAGTTGATAGCCAACCCTTTGAGACTGGAATCGACTTTGAGCTGGTTATCGCGACTGCCCAGGCTGAGCTGCAACTGGTAAGGCAGTTCTCCGGATAGCGGCAAGGCTTGCTTGACCTGTAACCATTGACTCAGAGCCGTCACGGCAACGCGGCCTTTGGCGTCGACACGCGTTTGCAGTTCACCGGGTTTGCCCTCGGCAAAGATCTGTGCCGTGATCGGTTTGTCGAAGACCCGAGCGTTTATGTTCTGGCCACTGAGGCCCTTGCCATAGTCGAAACGAAACGTGCCCTTGAGCTGGTTCAGCTCAATCTCCGGTGCGGCAATTTTCAGCCGTGCATCGTTGGTGTCGAAGTCGACCACCACTTTAGGCTGCTGGCCCTTGGCCAGAGGAATGTCCAGTTTGAGCTTGCCTTTGAGGCCACCCTGGCCTTCCCAGCCTGCGAACATGGCGGCAGTACCGATCGGTGCTTCCTGGAGGATTTTCAAGCCATCGCCGAGGTTACCGTCGAAGCCGCCGTCGAGAAACAGATGGCTGTGTTCTCCGCTGGCGACGTGGGGGATGTTGACCTGCACGTCGCTGACCTGGGTATCGAGCAATTGGCCACGCTGTGCATTGATTCGCACGCCATCGTCGTCGATAGACACTTCACCAGAGACTTTCTGTACCTGCGGCCAGCCGGGCTGAAAATCCAGCGCGGCATCATGCACCTTGAAAAACAGGCTGATGCTGCGCGCCTGCTCGGCCGCTCCATGATTGAGCGAGCCCTGGTACTGGAAATAACCTTCGTCGACCGCACCTTTGAGAATTGCCGTGCGTAGCCATTCATCCAGCGCTGGGCTCAAGACCTCAGGCAGGTACTTCGCGGTGTAGCGACCGTCGCCGTCGACCAAGCCGACGCGCAGGTCCATATAGTCTTCTCGCGTTTCATCGAACAACAGGCGGATCAGGAAGTCACCGGCAATCTTGCCTTCCTCGCCCAGCACCTTCAAATACGGAGCAACCAGGGTGAAGCCTTCTTGATCCAGGCGCCAGGTCAAACGCGCATTGGCTTTCTGGTAATTCCAGGGTTTGGCGAAGATCGGGTAGAGATGAAGCATGAACGCATCAGTATCCAGGCGCAGCTCGCCATGCCCAAGGTCACCACTGATGCTACCGCTGACATTCCCCGCTGCTGGCGCACCGTGATAAGCACTGAAGCCAACCCGTTCAAGATTGGCAGCAAAATTCAGGCGTTGGTCACCGCTGGCCTTGGGACGGATATCCAGCTGGACATTGCGCAAGCTACCTTTGACGTTTAACCCCTCGACCACTGCCATGACCTTTTCCGGCAACGGCGCCAGCGACTCAATCAACGGTGTGAGTGGCGTCAGGTCGAGACGGTCGGCCTGAACCCTCCAGGTTTCCTCACTCGTTTCACTGCCAGCCTCCTGCTTGAGCTGTAGGTGCGTCTCCCAGCGGGTCTTGCCCAGGCTCATTGCCAGTGAGTTCAGTTGCACATCGAAACCTTGCTCACGGTGCTGTAACCAACCATTGAGCGCCAGGTTTTCCACCTTGGCCTCTTCGCGCCCGGCATGGTTTCCACGCAGTTGCGGCGCGTTCAGGCGCACCGTCGCACTCTGCAACTGGCCCTTGCCCCAATTCAGCCAGAACTCACCACCGGCCTTGAGTTCCTGGGCCTGCCATTGCCCGAGCAACTTTGGCGGCAACCAGCGCGCCCAATCGCTCTGCGGCAGGCTCAGGTAGGCGTCGAGCTCACCCTCACGCCAGTGAGCCGGGCGAATACGGCTGCGCACATTCATGGCGACCGGCTGACCATCGGGCAAGGTCAGGCGTACATCCAGACGCTGGCGAACGCTGCCAGTCTGCAGCCCCAGGCTGACATACGTGAGGGTCATCGGCTCACGCTGAAAAGGCTCGAGGGTCACCTGACTATCCAACACGGTGATCTTCGCTACCGCCCTCAGGCGTTGCAGCAACTGCTCAGGGTCGAGCGGCTGATTGTCGGTTTTCGGTAAGCCGTCCAGGGTCCACGCCCCTGCCTCATCCTCGCGCAAGCTCAAATGCAGGCCACCGACCTCCAGATTGGCCAGGCGCAGTTGACGATCGCTCAGGCTCGACCACAGATCCGGCACCACCTTGACGGCATCCAGGCGCAACGCAGTGGCACCTTCGCCGACCTCAATATCGTTCACCACCAGTATGGGTGCCAGGCCGCTCCAGTGCCCTTCCAGGCTGCCGATATGTACGGGCATGCCCAGAGCCTGCACGGCCTTGTCTTCGACTTCGGCGCGGTATTCGGCCACCAGAGGCACCAGTTGCCGGCCCAGGCTGACGTACAGCGCCACCAGCACCGCCAGCAAGGCACAGATGCCCAGGCCCCAGCGGGTCATCGCGCCTAGAACGCGGATCAGACGCTCCATGGCAATGGCCCTCCCTCTCGAGCCTTAACTATGGCCGCAACCGGGCGCTTTGCCAGCCCTGGCGACAGCCAGATGCGTGCAGCGGTCAGAGCAGCACCACATCGTATTGTTCCTGGGAGTACATCGACTCGACCTGGAAGCGAATGGTGCGACCGATGAACGTCTCAAGTTCGGCGACGTTACCCGATTCCTCATCGAGCAAGCGGTCCACCACTTTTTGATTGGCCAGTACCCTATAGCCTTCGGCCTGATAAGCACGAGCTTCGCGAAGAATTTCGCGGAAAATCTCGTAACAAACCGTCTCGGGGGTTTTCAGCTTGCCCCGCCCCTGACAGCAATGGCAGGGTTCACACAACACCTGTTCCAGGCTTTCACGGGTGCGCTTGCGAGTCATCTGCACCAGACCCAGCTCAGTGATGCCGATGATGTTGGTCTTGGCGTGATCGCGCTCCAGCTGCTTTTCCAGAGTGCGTAGCACCTGACGTTGGTGCTCCTCATCTTCCATATCAATGAAGTCGATGATGATGATGCCGCCGATATTGCGCAGGCGCAGTTGCCGGGCAATGGCGGTGGCCGCTTCCAGGTTGGTCTTGAAGATGGTCTCTTCAAGGTTCCGATGCCCTACGAACGCGCCGGTATTGACGTCGATGGTGGTCATCGCCTCAGCCGGATCGACCACCAGGTAGCCTCCGGACTTGAGCGGTACCTTGCGGTCCAGCGCGCGCTGGATCTCGTCTTCAACGCCATACAGGTCAAAGATCGGCCGTTCGCCCGGGTAGTGCTCAAGGCGGTCAGCGATTTCCGGCATCAGTTCGCCGACGAACTGCGTAGTTTTCTGGAAGGTTTCCCGCGAGTCGATGCGGATCTTCTCGATCTTCGGGTTGACCAGGTCGCGCAGAGTGCGCAACGCCAGGCCCAGGTCCTCATAGATTTCCGTTGGCGCGCCAACGGTCTTGATCTGTGCACCGATCTGATCCCACAGCCTACGCAGGTAGCGGATGTCCATCAGGATCTCATCGGCACCGGCGCCCTCAGCGGCGGTACGTAGGATAAAACCACCGGCATCCTGGATGTTTTCTGCGGCGACGCAATCGGTAACCACCTGCTTCAGGCGCTCACGCTCGGCTTCGTCTTCGATCTTCAGGGAAATACCGACATGACTGGTGCGTGGCATGTACACCAGGTAGCGCGAAGGAATCGACAGCTGCGTGGTCAGTCGTGCGCCTTTGGAGCCGATAGGGTCCTTGGTTACCTGTACCACCAGGCTCTGACCTTCGTGCACCAGGGCGCTGATACTTTCTACCGAAGAGCCTTCGCGCTGGGAGATTTCTGAAGCATGGATAAAGGCGGCACGGTCCAGGCCGATGTCGACGAACGCCGCCTGCATCCCCGGCAATACGCGAACCACTTTGCCCTTGTAGATATTGCCGACAATGCCACGGCGCTGCGTGCGCTCGACATGCACCTCCTGCAGAACACCGTTCTCCACCACCGCCACGCGTGATTCCATCGGTGTGATATTGATCAGAATCTCTTCACTCATGGCAGGCTCTCGTCAAAGGACTTCAGTAATGATGGATCGCGCGCGGGCGACTGGCTAGCAGCAGTCTTGTCTTGTCCTCGCTCAACGGGCCGACAACAGTTGCCAACAAGGGATTTCAAATTGCTTGAGCAGCTCGGCGGTTTCACTCAACGGCAAGCCAACCACCGCCGAGTAGCTGCCTTCAATGCGTTGCACGAATACCGCCCCCAAGCCCTGGATGGCATAGGCACCGGCTTTATCCAGCGGCTCACCACTGGCCCAGTAGGCTTCGGCTTCCTGCGGGGTAATGTGCCGAAATTGCACCTGACTGGCGACACAAACGCTCAGACAGCGCTGCTGGTCAACCACCGCTACAGCGGTGAGCACCTGATGCTCACGGCCAGACAACGCGGCAAGCATTGCCAACGCATCGTCACGATCAAAGGGTTTACCCAGAATTCGCCCATCGAGCACCACAGCGGTATCAGCACCGAGCACAGCCAGGGGGACGCTTGCATCAAGCGTTGCCAGTCCGGCACTGGCCTTGGCTCGCGCCAGGCGCTCGACATAAGCCGGTGCGGCCTCAGCAGGCAGCGGGTTTTCGTCGACCGCTGCACTGAGGGGGGTAAAGGGAATACCGATTTGTGTCAGCAATTCCCGACGGCGGGGTGAACCAGAGGCCAGGTACAGCGGGGTCATCGTGACTTCTCCCTGTCGACGTCGAAACGCAGGCTTAGTTGATGCTCAGGCGCAAGCGCAGCCCACGCAGGGCGAAGCTGATCCACGGCCAGAGCAAGGCACTGATGACCGCCGACCAGATCAGCGCCAGAGTTGGCAGACGGTTGCCGGTCAGCGCACTCAGCCACAGCTGTACCAACTGCGCCAAACCGAATACCACCAGGATCACCAGGCTTTGCTGCCACATTGGGAACATCCGCAGGCGCTGCTGCAAGGTCAGCACCAGGAAGGTGATCAGGGTCAGCACCAGGGCGTTCTGCCCCAGCAATGTGCCATACAACACATCCTCGGCAAGGCCGAGGACAAACGCGGTGGTCATGCCGACTTTATGCGGCAGGGCCAGCGTCCAGAACGCCAGCAGCAAGGCCAGCCACATGGGCCGGAAAACTTCCATGAACTGCGGCAACGGCGAAACGCTGAGCAGCAGTCCAATGACGAAAGTCAGCCAGACTACCCAGCCGTTTCGGCTGCGAGTACTCACCATCAGTGTCTCTCCCGGGAAGGCGGCGCGGCAGCAGCCGGGGTCGCCGAAGGCGCAGCTACTGACGATGCACCAGGTGCTGGAGCAGGGCTTGCCGGTGTCGGCGCAGCAGCACCAGCGGCTGGCGTCGGAGATACGGCCGGTACCACCGGCGGAGTCGCCTCAGCATTGCTGCCCGGCAAGCCCTGACGATCAGCCGCTTCCTGCGCCATGGCGGCGTCGGTGGCGCGCTGCTCTGGCGTGCGACTGTCAGTAAACACCAGCAACAGGTAACGGCTGCGATTGAGTGCGGCCGTCGGAACCGCCCGGACAATGGCGAACGGTTGGCCGGAGTCGTGAATCACTTCTCTTACCGTGGCCACCGGATAACCGGCTGGGAAGCGTTGCCCCAGGCCCGAGCTGACCAACAGGTCGCCTTCCTTGATGTCGGCGGTGTCGGCAACATGGCGCAGCTCCAGGCGCTCGGGATTGCCGGTGCCGCTGGCAATCGCCCGCAAGCCGTTGCGGTTGACCTGCACTGGAATGCTGTGGGTGGTGTCGGTCAGCAACAACACCCGCGCGGTGTAAGGCATCAACTCGACCACCTGGCCCATCAGACCACGGGCATCAAGCACGGGTTGGCCGAGGACCACGCCGTCGCGCTCACCCTTGTTGATCAGGATGCGATGGGTGAACGGATTGGGGTCAACACCGATAAGCTCGGCCACCTCGACCTTCTCATTGACCAATGCCGACGAATTGAGCAGCTCGCGCAGGCGCACGTTTTGCTCGGTTAGGGCCGCAAGCTTCTGCACCCGCCCTTGCATCAGCAATGCTTCAGTCTTGAGTTTCTCGTTCTCGGCGATCAGCTCGGTACGACTGCCAAACTGGCTGGCGATGCCCTGCCACAGCTTCTGCGGCAAGTCGGTGACCTGATAGGACTCCATCAGCACCAGCCCCATCTGGCTGCGTACCGGTTTGAGCAGGGGAAAGCGCGCATCAACCACCATCAGGGTGATCGACAGTACAACCAGCACGAGCAGGCGCACGCCCAGCGAAGGGCCCTTGGCGAAAAGCGGTTTAATAGGCCGCTCCTCGTGGACGACGATTCAAGAGGTCATTCATACGGCAACGCACCGGCCTGCTTGTGGATTGACGGAAAATGACGCCCACACGGACGTCAGCCCAGCACATACAGGTAGCACTGTGGGCACTACCTGTAAACCGGGCGGCATGTTTGCTACAGCCAGCTTACTCGCTGGAGAGCAGGTCCATGGTGTGTTTATCCATCATTTCCAGGGCACGACCACCGCCACGGGCAACACAGGTCAGCGGGTCTTCGGCAACGATGACCGGCAGGCCGGTTTCCTGGGCCAGCAGCTTGTCGAGGTCGCGCAGCAAGGCGCCACCACCGGTCAGTACCAGGCCACGCTCGGCGATGTCCGAAGCCAGCTCTGGAGGCGATTGCTCCAAGGCGCTCTTGACTGCCTGAACGATAGTCGCCAGGGACTCCTGCAGGGCCTCGAGCACTTCGTTGGAGTTGAGGGTGAAGGCACGTGGCACGCCCTCAGCCAGGTTACGGCCGCGAACATCCACTTCACGCACTTCGCCACCCGGATAGGCGGTACCGATTTCCTGCTTGATGCGCTCAGCGGTGGATTCACCGATCAGGCTGCCGTAGTTACGACGCACGTAGGTCACGATCGCTTCGTCGAAGCGGTCACCACCAACACGTACGGATTCGGCATAGACCACGCCATTGAGCGAGATCAGCGCGATTTCAGTGGTACCACCACCGATATCGACGACCATCGAACCACGGGCTTCCTCGACCGGCAGGCCGGCACCGATAGCGGCAGCCATTGGCTCCTCGATCAGGAACACTTCGCGGGCACCGGCGCCCAGCGCCGATTCACGAATGGCGCGACGTTCGACCTGGGTCGACTTGCACGGCACGCAGATCAGTACCCGCGGGCTTGGCTGCAGGAAGCTGTTCTCGTGAACCTTGTTGATGAAGTACTGCAGCATTTTTTCGCAAACGCTGAAGTCGGCGATCACGCCGTCTTTCATCGGACGAATGGCAGCAATGTTGCCGGGCGTACGGCCCAGCATGCGCTTGGCTTCGGTACCTACCGCGACGACACTTTTCTGGTTGCCGTGAGTACGAATGGCCACAACGGAAGGCTCATTCAGGACGATACCGCGCTCACGCACGTAAATAAGGGTGTTGGCAGTGCCCAGGTCGATGGAAAGATCGCTGGAAAACATGCCACGCAGTTTCTTGAACATGGGAAAGTGACCCTAGGCAACGCGTGGGTAAAAAAGTGCGGCAAACTCTAACAACGGCGGGGATTTTGGGCAAGGCGCCAATATGTTAAATTGGCAGTTTTTCCGAGCAAGCCTGCACACAATCGCGGCCTTATGACCGTAAATCTGCCAGCATGTTCCTCATCGCGGACCAAATCCGTTTTTGTTTCCCCAGGAGATCCCCATGGCGCTTGAACGCTGCGACGTGGAAAAGATCGCTCATTTGGCCCGACTGGGCCTGAATGAAACCGATCTGCCACGCACTACCGATGCCCTGAACAGTATTCTGGGACTGGTCGACCAGATGCAAGCAGTCGACACCACTGGCATAGAGCCACTGGCGCACCCACTGGAAGCCAATCAGCGCCTGCGCGCCGATGTGGTAACAGAAAGTAACCATCGAGACAGCTACCAGGCCATCGCCCCGTCGACGGAAGACGGCCTGTACCTGGTTCCGAAAGTCATCGAGTAAGGGAATAGAGCCTGCCATGCATCAATTGACCCTGGCCGAGATCGCCCGCGGACTCGCCGACAAGAGCTTCTCCTCCGAAGAGCTGACCCGCAGCCTGCTGGCGCGGATCAACCAGCTCGACCCGCAACTCAACAGCTTCATCAGCGTCACCGAAGAGCTGGCCATCAGCCAGGCCCGCGCCGCCGACGCCCGTCGCGCCGCCGGTGAGAACGGCCCCCTGCTCGGCGCCCCGATCGCCCACAAGGACCTGTTCTGCACTCAGGGCATCCGCACCAGCTGCGGCTCGAAGATGCTCGACAACTTCAAGGCGCCTTACGACGCAACCGTGGTCAGTAAGCTGGCCGAAGCCGGCACAGTGACTCTGGGCAAGACCAACATGGACGAATTCGCCATGGGTTCGGCCAACGAATCCAGCCACTACGGCCCGGTGAAGAACCCGTGGAACCTTGAGCACGTACCCGGCGGCTCGTCTGGCGGTTCGGCAGCGGCGGTGGCTGCGCGGCTGCTGCCGGCAACCACCGGCACCGACACCGGCGGCTCGATCCGACAGCCGGCGGCACTGACTAACCTCACTGGCCTGAAACCGACGTACGGTCGTGTTTCGCGCTGGGGCATGATTGCCTACGCCTCGAGCCTAGACCAAGGCGGCCCACTGGCGCGCACTGCCGAAGACTGCGCACTGCTGCTGCAAGACATGGCCGGTTTCGACGCCAAAGACTCCACCTGCATCGATGAACCGGTCCCGGATTACAGCGCCGGCCTCAACGCCTCGCTGGAAGGTCTGCGCATCGGTCTGCCGAAGGAATACTTCGGTGCCGGCCTGGACCCACGCATTGCCGACCTGGTTCAGGCCAGCGTCAAAGAGCTGGAAAAGCTCGGCGCGGTGGTCAAGGAAATCAGCCTGCCGAACATGCAGCACGCCATCCCGGCCTACTACGTCATCGCCCCGGCGGAAGCCTCATCGAACCTGTCGCGTTTCGACGGCGTGCGTTTCGGCTATCGCTGTGAGAACCCGGTGGACCTCACCGACCTGTACAAGCGCTCCCGCGGCGAAGGCTTCGGTGCCGAAGTACAGCGACGTATCATGGTCGGTGCCTACGCCCTTTCGGCCGGTTACTACGACGCTTACTACCTGCAAGCGCAGAAGATCCGTCGCCTGATCAAGAATGACTTCATGGCAGCATTCAACGACGTCGACGTGATTCTCGGCCCAACCACGCCAAACCTGGCCTGGAAAATCGGCGCCAAGAACAACGACCCGGTCGCTGCGTACCTGGAAGACGTTTACACCATTACCGCCAACCTCGCCGGCCTGCCAGGCCTGTCGATGCCGGCCGGTTTTGTCGACGGTCTGCCGGTTGGCGTGCAACTGCTCGCCCCGTATTTCCAGGAAGGCCGCCTGCTCAACGTCGCGCACCGCTATCAGCAAGTCACTGATTGGCACACTCGCGCACCTACCGGCTTCTGAGGGATCACCACATGCAATGGGAAGTTGTCATTGGGCTGGAGATTCACACCCAGCTCGCCACCCAGTCGAAGATTTTCTCCGGCAGCGCCACCACTTTCGGCTCCGAGCCGAACACCCAGGCCAGCCTGATCGACCTGGGCATGCCCGGCGTACTGCCGGTGCTCAACCAGGAAGCAGTGCGCATGGCCTGCATGTTCGGTCTGGCAATTGACGCCGAGATCGGCCATCACAACGTTTTTGCCCGCAAGAACTACTTCTACCCCGACCTGCCCAAGGGTTATCAGATCAGCCAGATGGAGCTGCCGATCGTCGGCAAGGGCCACCTGGACATCGCCCTGGAAGACGGTACGGTCAAGCGCATCGGCATCACCCGTGCGCACCTGGAAGAAGACGCCGGCAAGAGCCTGCACGAAGACTTCAGCGGCTCTACCGGGATCGACCTGAACCGCGCTGGCACGCCGCTGCTGGAAATCGTTTCCGAACCGGAAATGAGCAGCGCCAAGGAAGCCGTGGCCTACGTCAAGGCCATCCATGCCCTGGTGCGCTACCTGGGCATCTGCGACGGCAACATGGCCGAAGGTTCGCTGCGCTGTGACTGTAACGTCTCGATCCGCCCGAAAGGCCAGACCGAGTTCGGCACTCGCTGCGAGATCAAGAACGTCAACTCGTTCCGTTTCATCGAGCGGGCGATCAACAGCGAAATCCAGCGCCAGATCGAACTGATCGAAGACGGTGGCAGGGTCATTCAGGAAACCCGCCTGTACGACCCGAACAAAGACGAAACGCGCTCGATGCGCAGCAAAGAGGAAGCCAACGACTACCGTTACTTCCCCGATCCTGACCTGCTGCCGGTGGTCATCGAGGCTGCCTACCTCGACAGCATTCGCACCACCCTACCGGAACTGCCGCCGCAAAAGCGCGAACGTTTCCAGAGTCAGTTCGGCCTGTCGGCCTACGACGCCAACGTACTGGCTTCGAGCCGTGAGCAAGCCGACTACTTCGAACAAGTGGTCGCCGTGTGTGGTGATGCCAAGCTGGCCGCCAACTGGGTCATGGTCGAGTTGGGCAGCCTGCTCAACAAGCTTGGTCTGGAAATCGATCAGGCGCCGGTGACTGCCGCGCAACTGGGCGGCATGCTCAAGCGCATCCTCGACAACACCATCAGCGGCAAGATTGCCAAAGTGGTGTTCGAGAAGATGGCCGCCGGTGAAGGCGACGCTGACCAGATCATCGAGGCTGAAGGTCTGAAACAGGTGACTGACAGCGGCGCAATCGAGAAGGTCCTGGACGAAATGCTCGCGGCCAACACCGAGCAGGTCGAGCAGTACCGCGCCGCCGATGAAGCCAAGCGCGGCAAGATGTTCGGCTTCTTCGTCGGTCAGGCCATGAAAGCGTCCAAGGGCAAGGCCAACCCGCAGCAAGTGAACCAATTGCTCAAGAGCAAGCTCGAAGGGTAATCGCATCACCCTGTGGGGGCCGGCAATGGCGACCCCCACAGGTGATCATTTCACTTCGGAGCAACTGAATTGATGTGGCGTTCCCTCAGCGCACTCGCGCTTTTTAGCCTGCTGGCCGGCTGTGCCAGCCACGACATCGACCCTCGCGGTTACGACAAATCCGGCACCGCCTCCTATTACGGCTCCCGTCACCACGGTAAACGCACCGCCAGTGGCGAGCCCTTCAATAAAAACGCCATGACAGCCGCCCACCGCAGCTTGCCCTTCGGCACACGGGTCAAGGTCACCAACCTCAACAACGAACGCAGCGTGGTCGTGCGCATCAACGACCGTGGCCCGCATACGCGTGGCCGATTAATTGATCTGTCACAGGCCGCAGCAGAAAAACTCGGCATGATCCGTAGCGGAACCGCGCGCGTACGGGTACAAAGTCTCAGCGACTGACCCTGTTACGGAGCACGACCATTTTCGACCTGGCCGCATTACCCACCTTCAGCCTGCTGCAACTGGCTTTCGGCCTGATCCTGCTCATCGCTGGCGCCGAACTGCTGGTACGCGCGGCCTTGCGCATCGCTGCCAGCCTGCACGTACGCCCGCTGATCATCGGCCTGAGCCTGGTGGCCTTCGGCAGCAGTGCGCCACAACTGACGGTCAGCCTGCAGGCGGCCTACACCGGCGCGCCTGATGTGGCGGTGGGCAGCGTGATCGGCAGCAACATCTTCAACATTCTGGTCACCCTGGGCCTGGCCGCCTTGATCATTCCCCTGCGCGTCTCACGGCAATTGGTGCGCCTGGACATTCCACTGATGATCGGCGCCAGCCTGCTGGTGTACCTGCTAGCGCTCAACGAACTGCTCGGGCGCCTCGAAGGCGCACTGTTGCTCGCCGGCCTGCTGGGCTACCTGGCGATGCTCTGGCATCAGTCTCGCCACTATGCCCGCACCTACCCAAGCCCCGGCCCGCGCCCGCAACGCGGCGGCACCTTCTGGCTCACCAGTCTGCTGTTGATGCTTACTGGCCTGGGCCTGTTGAGCCTCGCCGGCCATCTGCTGCTGGAGGCCGCCGTCGAAGTGGCGCTGGATCTGGGCTTGTCGGAACGGGTCATCGGCCTGACGGTGGTGGCGGTCTGCACCTCGCTGCCAGAAATGGCCACCTCATTGATTGCCGCGCTGCGCGGCGAACGCGAGATCGCCGTGGGCAACGTCATCGGCAGTAACCTGTTCAACTTGCTCGCAGTGCTCGGCCTGACCGCCCTGATCGCTCCCGAGCCACTGTCGATCTCGCCCAACGCCCTGGATTTTGACTTGCCGGTGATGCTTGGCGTTGCCGCTTTGAGCCTGCCGGTTTTCTACTCAGGCTACCGTGTGACCCGCGCCGAAGGCCTGGTGTTTCTTGGCTTGTACCTGGCTTATGGTCTGCATGTGGTGGCCTTCACCACCGGCATGCCGCTGGCCACCCGCCTGGAAAAACTGATGCTGTTCTACGCATTGCCTGCACTCGGGGTGCTGTTGCTGTACACCACCCTACGCGCGTGGCGCCGCCAACACTAAGGAACACAACATGGGCGATAACAACAAAACCGGCGAGCAGGTTCGCCGCCAAGTGATGGGCGATGCCTTCGTCGATCGCGCACTGGGCAATGCCACCGAGTTCACTCAACCCCTGCAGGACTTCGTCAATGAACATGCCTGGGGCAGCGTCTGGAGCCGTGAAGGCTTGCCGCTGAAAACCCGCAGCCTGATCACGCTTGCAGCTCTGACCGCACTCAAGTGCCCACAGGAGCTCAAGGGCCACGTGCGTGGCGCCTTGAACAACGGCTGCAGTGTCGAAGAGATTCGCGAAGCGCTGCTGCATTGCGCGGTGTACGCCGGCGTGCCGGCGGCGATCGATGCGTTTCGCGCCGCCCAGGAAGTGATCGACAGCTACCAAAAAGGCTGATCGATCCCCCAAAAAGCAGGCCGTCAGTCGGCAGTGACGGCGGCCTTGTGGCCCTTTTTCTTCAGCCAGAAGGCCACACCCAACACCGCCAACCACGCCGGGATCAACAGCACTGAAATGCGGATGCCCGGGGTCAGGTACATGATCACTAGAATCAGGGCGAGGAAAGCCAGGCAGACATAGTTGGTCAGCGGATAGCCCCAACTCTGGTAGAAGGTGGTCTCGCCCGCAGCCTGCTTGGCGCGGCGGAACTTCAAGTGAGTGATACTGATGATGCCCCAGTTGATCACCAGCGACGACACCACCAGCGCCATCAGCAAACCAAAAGCCTCAGCCGGCATGAAGTAGTTGATCAGCACACACAATCCGGTCGCCAGGGCCGAAATCCCCAACGCCGCCAACGGCACCCCGCGCACATTGACCTTGAGCAGCCGCTTTGGGGCATCCCCCTGGATTGCCAGGCCAAACAGCATGCGGCTGTTGCAGTACACACAGCTGTTGTACACCGACAGAGCGGCGGTTAGCACCACGAGGTTAAGCAGCGTTGCCACCAGATCGCTGTCCAGGGCATGGAAAATCATCACGAAGGGGCTGCCGCCCTGCACCACTTTTTGCCACGGGTACAGCGACAACAGCACAGCCAGGGCGCCGATGTAGAAAATCAGGATGCGATAGATCACCTGATTGGTCGCCCGCGGAATGCTGTGCTTGGGATTGTCGGCCTCAGCAGCGGTGATCCCCACCAGTTCCAACCCACCAAAGGAAAACATGATCACTGCCAACGCCATCATCAGGCCGCTGATGCCATTGGGGAAGAAGCCGCCGTACTGCCAGAGGTTGGCCACACTGGCATCCGGCCCGCCGTTGCCACTGATCAGCAAGTAGCCACCAAAGGCAATCATGCTGACGATGGCCACCACTTTGATCAGGGCAAACCAGAATTCCATCTCACCATAGACTTTCACCTGGCTCAGGTTGATCAGGTTGATCACCACGAAGAAGATCGCTGCGGTTGCCCAGGTCGGGAAGCCTGGCCACCAGTACTGGATATAGATCCCCACGGCGGTCAGCTCGGCCATGCCGACCAGCACGTACAGCACCCAGTAGTTCCAGCCCGACATGAAGCCTGCGAACTCACTCCAGTAACGATGGGCGAAATGACTGAAGGTCCCGGAAACCGGCTCTTCGACCACCATCTCACCGAGTTGGCGCATGATGAAAAAGGCGATCAGGCCAGCAATTGCATACCCCAACAGCACCGAGGGGCCAGCCAGCTGGATGGTTTGGGCAATGCCCAGAAACAGACCAGTGCCGATTGCGCCACCCAGCGCAATCAACTGGATATGGCGATTCTTCAGCCCGCGGTGTAACCGTTCTGGGGTGATCTCATCTTGCATGAAGTGTCCTCGACGGTGAGAGGCAGTGTTGGAATTGTTTTCTTACAGAATCTAGATCCAGCCACCCCACTGCAAGAAAAAGATACCGATGTTGGTGGTAATAGCGGCCATCAGGGTAGTGATGACGATGATCGCTGCGGCCAGTTCGTGATTACCATTGGTGGACCTGGCCATTACATAGCTGGCCGCGGCCGTCGGGCTGCCGAAATACAGAAAGAGGATGCCCAGCTCAGCGCCGCGATAGCCCACCAGCCAGGCTCCGAACGTCGCCAGCACAGGCAGCCAGACCATTTTCAGCAAACTGACACTGACGGCCAGGTTGCCACTCTGGCGTAGCGAGGCCAGTGACAGGGTGCCACCGATACAAATCAACGCCAGCGGCAGCGTCATCTGCGCCAGGTAATCACTGGAAGTCAGCAGCCAGTTGGGCAGGGCAACTTGGCCATACGCCAGGGCAGCCGCCAACAGCACGCTGATGATCAGCGGATTACGCAGGATGCTTTTGCAGATACTCCAGGGGTCGGACTTGGCGCTGGGGCTGTACACGGCCAGCACCACCACCGACAGCGAGTTGTAGAGCAGGATTACCAGCCCAGCGAGGACCGCGCCAAGGGAAATCCCATAATCGCCATACATGCTCGCGGCCAGCGCCAGGCCGATCACCCCGTTGTTGCCGCGAAACGCGCCTTGGGTATAGATCCCGCGGTCTTGCCGCGGGCAGCGCCAGATGGCGATGCCCCAGGCCAGACCGAAGCCGATCAGGGTGGCGATGGCAAAGTACAGCAGCAGCCCAGGCTGCACGGCCGTTGTCAGGTCTGCGTGATAGATACCCAGGAACAACAGCGCCGGCATGCAGACGTTGAACACCAGTGCCGAGGCGGTATGGATAAAGCCGTCGTTGATCGCATTGATGCGTTTAAGCAGCACGCCCATGAACAACATGGCAAAGACCGGCGCCGTGATGTTCAGCGTCTGAAGGAAAAGGGCGAGCATGCAGGACGGTCCCGGTGGCTGTCGTTAGGGGGCTAATGATACGCCTGCGCCGAGCCCCAGACACAGTCTGAACGCTATCAGCGTCGAACCGGGCGCTTCTGCAATTTGCGCTGCAGGGTGCGCCGATGCATGCCCAAGGCACGCGCGGTGGCGGAGATGTTGCCTTCATGCTCGGTCAGCACGCGCTGGATGTGTTCCCACTGCAGGCGGTCGACCGACATCGGGTTTTCCGGTACCAGACTGTCCAGATCGGCATGCTCGGACAGCAACGCGGCCAGCACGTCATCGGCATCCGCCGGTTTGCACAGGTAGTTGCAAGCGCCACGCTTGATGGCTTCGACGGCGGTAGCAATGCTCGAATAACCGGTGAGGATCACCACGCGCATTTCCGGATCAAGCTCGAGCAGCTTGGGCAACAACACTAAGCCCGAGTCACCGTCCATCTTCAGGTCGAGGGTGGCGTAATCAGGCACATCCTGCTGAGCCAGCACCAGCCCCTCTTCAGCAGAACCTGCGGTGCTCACGCGAAAACCGCGGCGGCTCATGGCCCTGGCCATGACGCGGGTAAAGGTGGCGTCGTCATCTACCAGCAACAGGTGCGGGAGTTCTTCGCCTTCAACCTGGATTTCATCACTCATCACACATCTCCTCGGGCGTCACGCGGCAGGCGCAGCTCGGTGAGCGTTCCGCCTTCTTCATGACTATAGAGTTTTACCGAGCCGCCAGCACGGGTCACGCTGGCCTTGCTCAAGAACAGGCCCAGGCCAAAGCCTTTGCCCTTGGTGGTAAAGAAGGGTTTGCCGATCGACTCGGCTATCGCCACCGGCACACCCGGGCCATGGTCACGAATGCTGATCACCATGTCCTGGGCATCCCAGTCCAGGCGCACTTCAAGGTCGTCCGGACAGGCATCGGCGGCATTGTTCAACAGGTTCAACAACGCCTGAGTCAGGTCAGGTGGCGGCGCCACACGCGGCACGCTGCCCTGACCGAGACGTTGAAAGCGATAGCTGGCTTCAGGACGCATCAGGTGCCAACGATTGAGGGCCTCATCCAGCCAGGCGGTAACTTCCTGGTCTTCCACCGCCATGCGCCGATTGGCTTCGGCGGCGCGCACCAGGTTCTGCAGGGTTTCCTTGCACAACTTGACCTGGTCCTGGAGCACCGCCAGGTCTTCCTGCAGCAATGGGTCGCTGTGGTCCTGGCGCATTTCCTTGATCAATACGCTCATGGTCGCCAGCGGCGTACCCAACTCATGGGCAGCACCAGCAGCCTGGGTCGCAACCGCCAGCAGCTGTTGGTCGCGCAGGCCTTCTTCCCGTCGCTCGGCACGCAGTTGCTCCTGACGACGCAGCTCTTCAGCCATTTTCGCCGCAAAGAAGGTGATCACCGCAGCCGCCAGAGCAATGCTCAACCACATGCCGTAGACCTGCATCTTCTCCCGCGCCATGGGGAAGGTCTCCAGCGGGTAGAACTGCACCAGCAGCAAGCTGTAGGCCGCCAGGGCGATGCCCGAGAGCACCAACGAATAAACCCAGGGCAAGGTCACCGCAGCAATGGCCAATGGCACCAGGTAGTAAGACACGAAGGGGTTGGTCGAGCCCCCCGAGTAATACAGCAAGGCACTGTGGATCAATAGGTCACAGGCCAGCTGGAAGGCATACTCAAGCTCGGTGACCGGCAACGACAGGCGCAGGCGCAGGGCGGTGAAGGCACAGAGCAAGCTCGACAGGCCAAGGGTGATGACCAGCGACAACCAAGGCAGCGGTAGCAGGTCCGTCCAGTAGGCGACGCCCACCGAGCCGGCCTGGGCGGCCAGTACCAGAATGCGAATGAAGGTCAGGCGCCAGAGGTTCTGACGGGTAGCGGACAGCATTTGTACGGGGGCGAGCATGAGCTCTCCTGATGAGTGCTCCAGGGCGAATCGTGGCGAGTATACCGAAGCTGCGCGACGCGCTGCTGACCTGCGGCAAAGCGCCACACTTTTTTACACATCAATGATGGCCATTTTGAACCTCACTACACTCTTGCGAGTCTCATGGGCCTGCGTGGAATGGATAACACAGCGTCCACGCCTCAATTTGAAGGAGTCATACATGCTTAATTCCCGCCGCAGCGCCGCCCTCGTGATGGCCACCAGCCTGCTCGCCAGCCTCCCGGTGTTGGCTGAAGAGCCCCGCTACAACCAGATTTCGCTGCGTGCTGAAGTCAGCAAGGAAGTGGCCCGCGACCTGATGATCGTGACCCTGTACAGCGAAGCGCAAAATACCGACCCGGGCAAGCTGGCCAAGGAAATCACCGAGACCATGAACAAAGCGGTGCAACAGGCCCGCGAGGTCAAAGAAGTGAAGATCAGCCAAGGCAGCCGCAACAGCTACCCGATCTATGACAACAAGGGCCAAAAGATCACCGGTTGGCGTGAGCGCGCGGAATTGCGCCTGGAAAGTGCCGACTTCCCGGCCCTGTCCAAGCTCACCGGCGAGCTGTTGCAACAGCTGAAAATGGGTGGCATGGATTTCTCCATCGCCCCGGCCACGCGCAAGTCCAGTGAAGACGCGTTGCTCAAGGACGCCGTCAATGCATTCAAGACCCGCGCCCAATTGGCCACCGAAGCGCTGGGCGGCAAAGGCTACAAAGTGGTCAACCTGAACCTCAACAGCAGCGGCTACCCCCACCCCTACGCACGCAGCGCGCCGATGATGATGAAAGCCAGCATGGATGCCGAAGGCGCCGCGCCGAGCCCGGATATCGAAGCGGGCACCAGCCAGGTCAGCCTGAGCGCCGATGGAACCATCGAAGTGCAAATGCCTTAAGTAGCACTACCCTCAATAGCGTTACTTTTATGCAGGTTCGCGGCAGCTTCGGCTGCCACGAACGCCGTTACGCGTAGCAACCGCGCGCACCATTTCAGTGCCATACATGACTCTCCTAGTGCAATACGTCTTCGAAACATACTGAAATATACCCTCGCAAACGTTCAACTCCGTAAAAAATTATACGAATGCGACATTCCTGTACGTTCGTCCCACTCTTTCTCGCCAGCTATCCTTTTGAGTGTTGCATTGGGTATGAGGCCTGCATAAGTATCCGCAGGTCGGCTCACAAGGCCCCCTCAATCAAAAATGACAACAATGAGGCCACCATGCTCAAACACGCGGTCATTCCGTTTCTAGTCGGCGCAGGCTTGCTTGCCAGCGCACCCTCTGCCCTTGCGGCGACTAACCTGGTGTTCTGCTCAGAAGGCAGCCCGGCCGGTTTCGACCCAGGCCAGTACACCACCGGAACCGACTTCGATGCCTCAGCCGAGACAGTCTTCAATCGCCTCAGCCAGTTCGAGCGTGGCGGCACTGCGGTTATCCCGGGCCTGGCAACCCGCTGGGACATTTCCGATGACGGCCTGACCTATACCTTCCACTTGCGTGAAGGGGTCAAGTTCCACACCACCGAATTCTTCAAGCCAAGCCGCGAATTCAACGCCGACGACGTACTCTTCACCTTCAATCGCATGCTCGACAAAGACATGCCGTTCCGTAAGGCCTACCCCACCGAGTTCCCGTACTTCACCGACATGGGCATGGACAAGAACATTGCCAAGGTGGAGAAGGTTGACGATCACACGGTCAAGTTCACCCTCAACGGCGTCGATGCTGCGTTCATTCAGAACCTGGCCATGAGCTTTGCCTCGATCCAATCGGCGGAGTACGCCGAGCAGTTGCTCAAGCAGGGCAAGCCCGCCGATATCAACCAAAAACCGATTGGTACCGGGCCGTTCGTGTTCAGCAAGTACCAGAAAGACGCGCAGATCCGCTTCAAGGGCAACAAAGATTACTGGCAACCCGATGACGTCAAGATCGACAACCTGATCTTCGCCATCACCACCGATGCCTCGGTGCGCATGCAAAAACTCAAGAAGAATGAATGCCAGGTCACGCTGTTCCCACGCCCGGCCGATATCGAGCCACTCAAAGCCGACCCGAACCTGAAAATGCCCGACCAGGCTGGCTTCAACCTCGGTTACATCGCCTACAACGTGATGGACAAAATCAAGGGCAGTAACGAGCCCAACCCCATGGCGCAACTCAAGGTCCGCGAAGCCCTGGACATGGCGGTGAACAAGCAGCAGATCATCGACTCGGTGTATCAGGGCGCGGGGCAATTGGCAGTCAACGCCATGCCGCCGACTCAATGGTCTTACGACACCACCATCAAGGATGCCAAGTACGATCCGGAAAAGGCCAAGCAACTGCTCAAGGAAGCGGGTGTCAAAGAAGGCACCGAGATCACCCTGTGGGCCATGCCGGTACAGCGCCCGTACAACCCCAATGCCAAGTTGATGGCTGAAATGCTGCAGTCCGATTGGGGCAAGATCGGCATCAAGGCGAAAATCGTCAGTTACGAGTGGGGGGAATACATCAAGCGCTCCAAAGGTGGCGAGAACGGCGCCATGTTGATTGGCTGGAGCGGAGACAACGGTGACCCGGACAACTGGCTCGGCACCTTGTTCGGTTGCGATGCCATCTCCGGCAACAACTTCTCCAAATGGTGTGACCCTGAGTACGACAAACTGATCAAGCAGGCCAAGGCCACCTCCGATCAGGCCAAACGTACCGAACTGTACAAGCAAGCCCAGCACCGCCTCAAAGAGCAGGTGCCAATGACCCCGATCGCCCACTCGACGGTGTATCAACCCATGCGTAAAACCGTACAGGACTTCAAGATCAGTCCGTTCGGCTTGAACTCCTTCTATGGGGTAAGCGTAACCAAATAGCAGCCAGCTGACTCGGTCCCGGGGTGCCATAGGGCACCTGGGGCAGAAGTCTGATGGCCTTGGCAGGTCAACCGCTAGCGCATCGACACGGAAACGTCGCTCAACGCTGACGGACACCTCCTACACATCCTTGCGAACTCGTACCTCGCCGAAGCGCGCTGACGCCCCTACCGTCAAGTCAGTGCTGCAGGCGATGCGACTTACATCGTTGTGTGCTGTGGACTGATCAAAAAACAACAAGAAATCAAGGATCGTTATGCGCCATATCCCTGTTTTTGCCGCGTTGCTAGGCCTCGGCCTGCTAACCCAGAGCCCTTTGAGCCAAGCCAACAACCTGGTGTTCTGCTCCGAAGGCAGTCCTAGTGGTTTTGACACCGCGCAGTACACCAGCTCCACCGACAACGACGCCGCCGAGCCGATCTATAACCGCCTGGTCGAGTTCGAGCGTGGCGCCACTGCGGTCCAACCCGCTTTGGCCAAAAGCTGGGAGGTGTCACCCGACGGGCTGACCTACACCTTCCTGCTGCGTGAAGGCGTGAAGTTTCATAGCAACAAGGACTTTACCCCCAGCCGAGAGCTCAACGCTGACGACGTACTGTTCACCTTTAACCGCATGCTCGACCGCGAGCACCCGTTTCGCAAACTCTACCCCACCGAGTTCCCTTACTTCGTCAGCATGAGCCTGGACAAGAACATTGCCCGGGTCGAAAAGACCGGACCGATGACCGTGGTGTTCACCCTCAACAGTGTTGATGCCGCGTTCGTGCAGAACCTGGCCATGAGCTTCGCGGCGATCCTTTCTGCCGAGTACGCCAACCAACTGATGACGTCCGGGCGCCCCAGCGACATCAACCAGAAACCGATTGGCACCGGGCCTTTCGTGTTCCAGCGCTATCAGAAGGATTCGCAGATCCGCTATCGCGGCAACAAGGATTACTGGGACCAGGATAAGGTCAAGCTCGAGCAGTTGATCTTTTCGATCAACACCGACCCGTCAGTGCGCATCCAGAAGTTACGCAAGGGGGAGTGTCAGGTCACCGTCAACCCGCGGCCGGCAGACCTTCAAGCGCTGAAGAACGATGCGCAATTGCAAGTCATCGAAAACCCTGGTTTCAACCTCGGCTACATCGCCTACAACGTCCAGCACAAACCCTTTGACCAGCTTCAGGTCCGCCAGGCCATGGACATGGCAGTGAACAAGTCGGCCATCGTCCAGGCGGTTTACCAACATGCCGGCCAACTGGCAGTGAACAGCATGCCACCGACCCAATGGTCCTACGATCACAGCATCAAGGATGCTGGCTACAACCCGGACAAGGCCCGTCAGATGCTCAAGGCCGCCGGGGTCAAGGAAGGTACTGAGATCACCCTCTGGGCCATGCCCGTGCAACGCCCCTACAACCCCAACGCCAAGCTGATGGCCGAGATGCTCCAGGCTGATTGGGGCAAGGTCGGCCTCAAGGTCAAGATTGTCAGCTACGAGTGGGGCGAATACCTCAAGCGTACCAAGGACGGCGAACATGACATCTCGCTAATCGGTTGGACCGGCGATAACGGTGACCCGGACAACTGGCTGGGCACGCTGTACAGCTGCGACGCCATCGGCAGCAACAACTATTCCATGTGGTGCGACCCGCAGTACGACGAACTGGTCAAGAAAGCCAAGACCATCACCGACCGCGAACAACGCACAGTCCTTTATCAGCAGGCCCAGCAACGCCTCAAACTGCAGGTGCCGATCACCCCGATCGCCCACTCGACGGTCAATCAGCCGCTCAGTGCCAAGGTCGAGGACTTCAAGGTAAGCCCCTTCGGGCGCAACGTCTTTTCTGGCGTAAGCATCGAGTAACCCCTGCCACGTTCAAGGGAGTGCAATCCACTCCCTGGAACGCTTGCAGCCTGAACATGCCCGATTGTCATCGAGCAAACGTTTGCAACCCTTGTTTCACCAAAAAGAACGCCAAGCTCACGAGGCCCGGCGCTAACAAAAAAGAAAAGAAAGGGAGCTTTACCTTGAGACGAACCACAACCGCAGTACTGGCCTTGTCCATCACCGGATTGTCCGCCTTGGCGCATGGCGAAGCCATCAGCCAGGACTTTGTTCCGATCAGCGTCAAGGACAGCAGTGCCCAGAGTGAAGCCACCGGCTTTTTCGAAGGCCAGAGCCTCTCTGGCTCGACGCGCAACTGGTATGCCCGCGAACGCGCCACCCGAGCACCGCTGTGGAAGTACTACAAAAGCGATGGCACTCGTCATGACACCCACAGCCGCGATAACTGGGTGCAAGGCACCATCCTCAATTACAGTTCGGGCTTCACCGAGGGTGCCATCGGCTTCGCCACCGAAGTTGCGGCCTACAACGCCATTGCCCTGGAACAGGGGCGCGCGGCGGTCGCCGGGCCAAACAACCGCACCCTGACCCACAGTGACGGCGACGTCATCGGCCAGTGGAGCAAGATGGGCCTGGCCAACGTCAAGGCCCGGGTCTCCAACACCACCTTGACCGCCGGGCGCCAATCGATGGATACCCCGGTAATCGCCTACATCGGCAACCGTGCCCTGCCGTCGAGCTTCCAGGGCGTAAGCATTCACAGCGAAGAATTCGACAACCTGTCGTTCGACGCCGGCAGCTTCGACCGGGTATCACCACGTAGCGAACAGAGCCTGAGCAAGTTTCGCTCCGAGTACGGCGCTAATGGTGCAGAAACCGACCGCATCAGCATGGCCGGCCTCAACTACCAGCCCCTGCAAAGCCTGCAGACCAGCCTGTATGTCTCCAAAGTCGAAGACTTCTGGAACCAGTACTACTTCGGTGCCAATCACCAACTGGGTGACAGCTCGGTGCTGAGCCTGACCACCGGCCTGAACTACTACAAAACCAAAGATGAAGGCCGCAGTGAACTCGGTGAGATCGATAACGACACCTACAGTCTGTCGCTGGGCCTGACCCACCAGGCACACAGCCTGACCTTCTCCTACCAGCAAGTAAACGGTAACGAGTACTTCGACTACCTGCATGAAACCAACGCGATCTTCCTGGCCAACTCCCTGCTCTCGGACTTCAACGGTCCGAACGAGAAGTCGATGCAGATCGCCTATGTGCTGAACATGGCCCAGTACGGCGTACCGGGCTTGAAGTTCAACCTGTACAACGCTCGCGGCTGGGACATTGACGGTACTCACTACCGGGGCAGCGGTTACGACGTGAAAAACCTTGATGGCGAGAACCACTATGAGTGGGGTATTGGCACCACGTATGCCGTGCAGAGCGGCGCACTCAAAGACACCACCATCCGCGCCACCTACACCGCGCACCGCGCTAGCAAGAACCAGGGCGACGGTAGCCTGGACGAGCTGCGTATCGTGACCACTATTCCATTCAACATCCTCTAAGCCTCGACCGCCACGGCAGGTTCACGGAATCGGTCGTGGCGGCTACGCTGGCTTAATTGATAGCAGGGAGTTTTCATGAAATTGCTACCGCTACAGACTGCCCTGGCAGCCGTCCTGTTGAGTGCTGCGGCGGGCCTGTCGGCCAAGCCGCTGGTGGTGTGTACCGAGGCCAGCCCGGAAGGCTTCGATATCGTTCAGTACACCACCGCGGTGACCGCCGACGCTTCGGCTGAAACCGTGTTCAACCGGCTGGTCGACTTCAAGCCCGGCACCACTGAAGTCCAGCCAGCTCTGGCCGAGCGTTGGGAGATCAGCCCAGACGGCCTGACCTACACCTTCCATCTACGCCGTGGAGTGAAGTTCCATAACACCGACTACTTCACGCCCACCCGTGAAATGAACGCCGACGATGTGCTGTGGAGCTTCCGACGACAGCTGGACCCGAATCACCCATGGCACAATAAAACCAGCATCGGCTTTCCGTACTTCGAGAGCATGGGGTTCAAGGACCTGCTCAAAAGCGTAGAGAAGACTGACGACCATACCGTGGTCTTCACCCTCACCCGCCCGGAAGCACCATTTTTGCCTGACCTGGCCATGGCCTTCACTTCGATCTACTCGGCCGAATACGGCGACCAGTTGCTCAAGGCCAACAAGACCGCCGACCTCAACAGCAAGCCGATAGGCACAGGGCCGTTCATCTTCCAGCGCTACAACAAAGACGCTCAGGTTCGCTACAAACCCAACCCCGACTACTTCCGTGGCAAACCACCGGCCGATGCGCTGATTTTCGCCATCGCCAACGACAACAACGTACGTCTGCAGAAGCTCAAGGCCAACGAATGTCAGGTAGCGCTCTATCCCAAGCCTGATGATATCCCCAGTGTAAAAGCCGACCCCAAGTTGAAGGTCGTCGAGATGGAGGCCCTGACCACTGGGTACATCTCGCTGAACACCGAGCACAAATACTTGAGCGATGTACGCGTGCGTAAAGCCATCAACATCGCCTTCGACCGCCAGACTCACGTCGACCAACTGTTCGGCAAAGGCAATGCGCTGGTAGCAGTGAACCCCTACCCTCCAACCTTGATGGGCTACAACACCGCTAACCAGAACCCGCCGCGCGACCTCGACAAGGCCCGCGCCCTGCTCAAGGAAGCCGGGGTACCAGAGGGGACGGTGTTGACCCTGTTCACCCGCAATGGCGGCGGCCCGACCAATCCCAACCCGCGTTTGAGCGCGGAAATGCTCCAGGCGGACCTGGCCAAGATCGGCCTGAAAGTCGATATCCGCATCATGGAGTGGGCAGAAATGCTGCGCCGGGCGAAAAAGGGCGAACCCGATATGGTTTCTGCTGGCTGGGCCGGTGATAACGGCGACCCGGACAACTTCCTCACCCCGCTACTTAGTTGCGATGCGGTAAAAAGCGGGGAGAACTATGCCCGTTGGTGCAACAAGACCTTCCAGGCGTTGATCGACCAAGCTCGCGCAGTGAGCGACAACAATGAGCGTGCAGCGCTCTATGTAAAGGCGCTGGCGGTGTACGATGAAGACCAACCGTGGATCAGCATGGCGCATCCAAAGATGTTCACCGCCATGCGCAACAACGTGGAGGGGTACCACATCAACCCCCTCACCAATAACAACTTCGCCACCACCCAGGTGAAGTAGAACAAGAACGACCACCGTCACCCTACCCGGGTGCCGGTGGCATGCCATACGGCTGATGAGGTACACCAGAAGATGTTTAGTTTTATTGCCCGGCGCCTGGGACTCTTGATCCCGACCTTCTTCGGCATCACCTTGCTGACGTTCGCCCTCATACGCCTGATCCCCGGCGACCCGGTGGAAGTCATGATGGGTGAACGCCGGGTTGACCCGGAAATGCACGCCCAGGCCATGGAGCGCCTGGGCCTGAACAAACCCTTGCCAGAGCAATACCTGGATTATGTCAGCAAGCTGGCCCAGGGCGACCTTGGCGAGTCGCTGCGTACCCGTGAGAGCGTCTGGACCGAGTTTCTCGCGTTGTTCCCGGCGACCCTCGAGCTAGCCCTGGCGGCATTGTTCTTTGCCGGCATCATCGGTCTGCTGGCCGGCGTGATCGCGGCCCTCAAGCGCGGCTCATTGTTCGACCACGGGGTCATGGGTATTTCTCTGGCGGGCTACTCGATGCCGATCTTCTGGTGGGGCCTGATCCTGATCATGTTCTTCTCCGTGAGCCTGGGCTGGACCCCGGTTTCCGGACGTATCGACCTGCTCTACGACATCGAGCCGACAACCGGCTTCATGCTTATCGACACCCTGCTCAGCGATGAAGAGGGCGCCTTCAAGGATGCGCTGATGCACCTGATCCTGCCGGCCATCGTCCTGGGCACCATTCCGTTAGCGGTGATCGCGCGGATGACCCGCTCCTCGATGCTCGAGGTGCTGCGCGAAGACTACATTCGCACCGCTCGCGCCAAAGGCCTGTCGCCCGCGCGCGTGGTATTCGTCCACGGCCTGCGCAATGCCTTGATTCCGGTACTCACAGTGTTCGGCTTGCAGGTCGGCACCTTGCTCGCCGGCGCAGTCCTGACCGAAACCATCTTTTCCTGGCCGGGCATCGGCAAATGGCTGATTGAAGCCATCGGCGCCCGTGACTACCCCGTGGTCCAGAACGGCATCCTGTTGATTGCCTGCCTGGTGATCCTGGTCAACTTCGTCGTGGATATCCTCTACGGCCTGGCCAACCCACGCATCCGTCATCAGCGCTAAGGGCCCCGCCATGACCACCCCACTTGCAAAAGCCATTACCCCCCCGGCCACCACTGTTGACCAGAGCCTGCTCTACCCCTCTCCCTACAAGGAGTTCTGGCACGCGTTTTCGCGTAACAAAGGCGCGGTCGCCGGGCTGATGTTCATGAGCCTGATCGTGTTCTGCGCGCTGTTCGCCCCCTGGGTCGCACCGCACAACCCCAGCGAGCAGTACCGCGACTTCTTGCTCACCCCACCGGTATGGCTCGAAGGCGGCAACTGGCAATTCATTCTCGGCACCGACGAGCTCGGTCGCGACCTGCTTTCGCGGCTGATTCAGGGCTCGCGGCTGTCGCTGTTGATCGGCCTGTCATCGGTGGTGATCTCACTGATTCCGGGGATTTTCCTTGGCCTGTTGGCCGGTTTTTTCCCGCGCATCCTCGGCCCGTCGATCATGCGCCTGATGGACGTCATGCTGGCCCTGCCTTCGCTGCTGCTGGCCGTGGCCATCGTCGCGATCCTCGGCCCAGGCTTGATCAACACCGTGATCGCCATCGCCATCGTCTCGTTGCCATCCTATGTGCGCCTGACCCGCGCAGCGGTCATGGGCGAGCTGAACCGTGACTACGTCACCGCCGCACGCCTGGCCGGCGCCAGCCTGCCGCGACTGATGTTCGTCACCGTGCTGCCCAACTGCATGGCGCCGCTGATCGTGCAGGCCACCTTGAGCTTCTCCTCGGCGATTCTTGATGCCGCCGCCCTGGGCTTCCTGGGCCTGGGCGTACAACCACCCACCCCAGAGTGGGGCACCATGCTGGCCTCGGCTCGCGACTACATCGAACGCGCCTGGTGGGTCGTGAGCCTGCCGGGTTTGACCATTTTGCTCAGCGTGCTGGCAATCAACCTGATGGGTGACGGACTGCGCGATGCGCTGGACCCGAAACTCAAGAATGCCGCCTGAGGAGATCGCCATGTCACTTCTAGAAATCAAGAATCTGAATGTGCGCTTCGGCGATGCCAGCGCGGTACCGGTGGTCGACGGTCTCGACCTGACGGTCAACGAAGGCGAAGTACTGGCCATTGTCGGCGAGTCAGGCTCGGGCAAATCGGTGACCATGATGGCCTTGATGGGTCTGATCGACGCCCCAGGGCGCATCACCGCCGACGCCCTTACCTTCGACGGCACCAATATGCTCAAGCTCAGTGGTCGGCAACGGCGCAAGGTGGTCGGCAAGGATATGGCGATGGTCTTCCAGGACCCGATGACCGCCCTCAACCCGAGCTACACTGTTGGCTTCCAGATCGAGGAAGTCCTGCGCCAGCATCTGGGCCTGCGCGGTAAGGCGGCGCGTCAGCGTGCCCTGGAATTGCTCAAGAAAGTCGAAATACCCGCTGCCGAAAGTCGCCTGGACGCTTACCCGCATCAACTGTCCGGCGGCATGAGCCAACGCGTGGCGATCGCCATGGCCATCGCCGGTGAACCCAAATTGCTGATCGCCGACGAGCCGACCACCGCCCTGGACGTGACCATTCAGGCGCAGATCATGGAACTTCTGCTCAACCTGCAAAAAGAGCAGAATATGGCGCTGATCCTGATCACCCACGACCTGGCCGTGGTCGCCGAGACCGCCAAGCGGGTCTGCGTGATGTATGCCGGGCAAGCCGTGGAAGTCGGTCAGGTGCCGGAACTGTTCGAGGTTCCCGCGCACCCGTACAGCGAAGCCCTGCTCGCTGCGATTCCCGAGCACAGTGAAGGGGCCGAGCGCCTGGCCACCCTCCCCGGTATCGTCCCCGGTCGCTACGACCGCCCTGAAGGCTGCCTGCTGTCGCCACGTTGCCCGTATGTTCAGGACAATTGCCGCCGCCAGCGCCCATCCCTCGATCCTCAGGCCCACAGCCAGGTCCGTTGTTTCTACCCGTTGAACCAGGAGGTGGCGTAATGACCGTCGTCCTTACCGCCCGTGAACTGACCCGTCACTACGAAGTTTCCCGTGGCCTGTTCAAGGGCCATGCCCTGGTCAGGGCACTCAATGGTGTGTCGTTTGAACTGGAAGCCGGCAAGACCCTGGCGGTGGTCGGTGAATCCGGTTGTGGCAAGTCGACCTTGGCGCGGGCCCTGACCCTGATCGAAGAACCCTCGTCCGGATCGTTGAAAATTGCCGGCCAGGAAGTCACCGGGGCGAACAAGGCCGAACGCAAGCAACTGCGCAAAGATGTGCAGATGGTCTTCCAGAGCCCCTATGCCTCGCTCAATCCACGACAGAAGATCGGTGATCAACTGGCCGAACCGCTACTGATCAATACCAGCCTGTCGAAGAGCGAACGGCGGGAAAAGGTCCAGGCCATGATGATGCAGGTCGGCCTGCGGCCGGAGCATTACCAGCGCTATCCGCACATGTTTTCCGGTGGTCAGCGCCAACGCATCGCCCTCGCCCGGGCCATGATGTTGCAGCCCAAAGTATTGGTTGCCGATGAGCCGACTTCAGCCCTCGACGTGTCGATCCAGGCTCAGGTATTGAACCTGTTCATGGACCTGCAGAAGGAGTTCAATACCGCCTACGTGTTTATCTCCCACAACCTGGCGGTGGTGCGACATGTGGCCGATCAGGTACTGGTGATGTACCTCGGCCGTCCGGCGGAAATGGGACCCAAGGAAGATATCTACAACAAGCCGTTGCACCCTTATACCCAGGCGTTGTTGTCGGCCACGCCAACCATCCACCCGGACCCACTCAAGCCGAAGATCAAGATCGCTGGCGAGCTGCCCAACCCGTTGAATCCGCCGTCAGGCTGCGCGTTTCATAAGCGCTGCCCGTATGCCACTGAACGTTGCGCGTCTGAGGAGCCGGCGTTCAGGCAGGTGGGTACACGACAAGTGGCGTGTCATTACGCCGAGCAGTTCCTTTAGGGCTGCCATGCAGTCCATCGCAGGCAAGGCCAGCTCCTACAGGATTGGTATGGGGAGCCGGCCTTGCCAGCGATGGGCCCTGCGAGAGAAGTTGAGCCTGAATCAGCCTTGGGGCACACTCCGACAATGACCCCAGAATCGATCCCCGACGGCCCGCAGCAGACGCCGGAAACCGCCGCTACCGTGATGCGCTATCACCTGTGCTGGAAGCATCGCGACCTGGACGGGGTGATGGCGTTGTTTCATCCCGACATCCAGTACAACGACTACTTCCAGAACCGCGTATTGCACCTCGCCGAACTGCGCGAATACGTGCGCGTCAGCATGCCTAGAGAGGTCGATGAAGACATCGTCCACAGCGATCGCATCCGCGTCGATGGCTGCACTGCTTTTATCCAGTATCAAGTGACCCTGCGCGGTGGCGAAGGGTTGGTGGCCTTTCAATCCAGTGAAGCGATCACCGTGCGCGACGGGCTGGTCTGGCGGGTCAATGAATATGCTTCGCTGGTGCGCGAAGCCAAGGCAGAGTCGGGCCAGAGTGATGCACGCCCAACCATGAGTCGTCTAGGGCTGTCGCCACGGCAGCTGAGTTCCATGGCTCAGGACCTGGAGCAATACTTCCAGCGCCAGCAACCCTACCTTGACCCCGAACTGGACCTGCAACGGGTCGCGCGTGAGAGCGGTTACAGTCGCAACCAGATCTCCTACCTGCTCAATCAGGTGCTAGGCCAGAGTTTCTACCGCTACGTCAACCAGGCGCGCCTGCATCACCTGCTCAGTGGCCTAGATCAGGCACCGAGCACCACCAAGGTCGATGACCTGGCGTTTGCTGCCGGTTTCAACTCGCTGTCGGCCTTCTACAAGTGTTTTCGCCAACACACCGGCCTCTCGCCCAAGGCCTGGGTCAAGCAGAATTCTCTGCGTGCACGCAGCTAAGACAACGCCCCCCGCCAGCTTCTAGGATCGCCCACAGACCGAAACGAATGTGGAGCCGAACAGAATGCAGCCATGGCGCAAGATCAGCCTGTGGATGGACCAGCTCGATGAGACGCTGACCGCCCGCCCAGCCCTGGATCAGGATCTGGACGTGGATGTGTGCATCATCGGCGCCGGGTATACCGGGCTGTGGTCGGCGTACTACCTCAAGCAGTGGGCCCCGCACCTGAGCATCGCCATCATCGAAGCCAATATTGCCGGCTTCGGCGCCTCCGGGCGCAATGGTGGCTGGCTGATGGGCAACCTGCTGGGTGAAGACCGCCTGCTGGCGGACCTATCCCCGGTACAGCGGCGGGCATCGTTCGACCTGCTCCATGCCATCCCCGACGAAGTTCACGCTGTGCTGCAGCGTGAAGGCATCGGCTGCGATTACCGCAAAGGCGGCGTGCTCTATTGCGCGGCGCGCTATCCAGAGCAGGAAACCACCCTACGCAGCTACCTGGACAAACTCTACAAACAAGGCCTGAACGAAAACGACTACCGCTGGTTGAACCCAGAGCAACTGGCAGCGCAACTGCGGATCAGCAAACCGTACGGCGCCATTTTCAACCCCAATGTTGCCACCATCCAACCCGCAAAGCTGGTGCGCGGCCTGGCACGGACGGTAGAGCGTCTAGGCGTGCGCCTGTATGAAAACAGCCCAGTCACTCACTGGCAGGCAGGCGAGGTACGTACCGCCCAGGCACAGATCAAATGCCAGTGGCTGGTACCTGCAATCGAAGGCTACTCGGTCAACTTGCCACCGCTGGGGCACTATCAGTTACCGGTGCAAAGCCTGTTGGTTGCGACCGAACCCTTGCCTGAACAGGTCTGGGAAAAAATCGGCCTGAAACATGGCCAGGCCTTCAGTGAAAACAGCCGCCAGGTCACCTATGGCCAGCGCAGCATCGACAACCGTCTCGTGTTTGGTGCTCGTGGTGGCTACCGGTTTGGTGGGCGCCTGCGCGAAAATTTCGACCTCACCAGCAGTGAAATCGAACTGCGCCGCTACCTGTTTGGCGAACTGTTCCCGCAACTCAAAGACGTCGCCATTACCCACGCCTGGGGTGGCAATCTGGGCATGGCCCGGCGCTTCCAGCCGCACATGCTCTGTGATCGCAAACAAGGCATCGCCCTGGCCGGTGGCTACGGTGGCGAAGGCGTCGGTGCCAGCAACCTGGGGGGACGCACCGTGGCTGAGCTGATCCTCGAACGACGCAGTGAGCTGACCACGCAACCTTGGGTCCATGCCGACAGCACTCTGTCCAGCCTCAAAGGCTGGGAGCCGGAGCCGTGCCGCTGGCTGGGCTACAACGCCATCATCAAAAGTTTCGTCCATGAAGACCAGACCCTCGCCGACCCGACCAGCGCCCCTTGGCGCCGACGCCTGGCCAGCGGCGTGGCCGACTTCATGGAAGGTTTCATGCACTGACCTTTCGTTCCCTCTGCACAGGATCCACCGGTATGAGCATTACCCAGTTCAAGAACACCGACACAGTCGCCTTGCAAGAATCCAATCCGGTCGCCGTGCCCCTGGGCGAACCGGTGTCGGTTGCCTCGGTGACCGCTGTCGAGCGCAGCGACGGTGTCGAAACCGGCATCTGGGAGTGCACTCCCGGTCGTTGGCGGCGGCAGATTGTCCAGCAGGAGTTCTGCCACTTCATCAAGGGCCGCTGCACCTTTACTCCTGATGATGGCGAGCCGCTGACCATCGAAGCCGGCGACGCCATTATGCTGCCGGCTAACAGCACCGGAATCTGGGATATCCAGGAAACCGTGCGCAAAACCTACGTACTGATTTTCTGATCACTTGATCGCCTGCCTCCTTCAATAAAAACAGACAAAGCAAGGAATCCAGACATGCGCCCATTGCTCATCGCTCCGCTGTTGTTGGCCAGTGCCGTTGCTCAGGCCGCCGATTCGGTAAAAATCTACAACTGGTCCAGCTACATCGCCCCCGATACCCTGAAGAACTTCCAGCAGGCCAGCGGTATCGTGCCGACCTACGATGTGTTCGACAGCAACGAAACCCTTGATGGCAAGCTGATGACCGGAAACTCCGGCTACGACGTGGTGTTCCCATCCAACCACTTCATGGCCCGGCAGATCCAGGGCAAGGCGCTGAAGCAGCTCGACAAGAGCCAACTGCCCAATTGGCAGAACCTCAATCCAGTGTTGCTCAAGGCCCTGGAGGTCAACGACCCGGGTAACCAGTACGGCTTCCCATATCTGTGGGGCAGTACCGGGATTGGTTACAACATCGACAAGGTCAAGGCGGTGCTCGGCGACAATGCCCCGGTGGATTCCTGGGACCTGATCTTCAAACCCGAATACATCAGCAAACTGAAAAGTTGCGGCGTGGCCGTGCTAGACAATGGCCCGGAGCTGCTGCCCATCGCCCTCAACTACCTGGGGTTGCCGCACCACAGCCAGGACCCTAAGGACTATGACAAAGCCAAGGAACTGCTGATGAAGGTGCGCCCATACATCAGCTACTTCCACTCGTCCAAGTACACCGGCGACCTGGCCAATGGCGATATCTGCGTAGTGGTAGGTTTCTCGGGCGACGTGTTGCAGGCGAAGAACCGTGCAGAAGAAGCGAAGAACGGCATCAACGTCGGTTACTCGATTCCCAAGGAAGGTGCGCCGATGTGGTTCGACATGGTCGCCATGCCAGCCGATGCGCCGAATGAGAAAGCGGGTTACGCCTACATGAACTACCTGCTGCAGCCTGAGGTGATGGCCAACATCAGCAATCATGTGCAGTACGCCAACGGCAACCTCAAGGCTGACACCCTGGTGGAGCCGGCGCTGAAGGCCAATACGATGATTTACCCGAGCGACGAGATGCTCGGCAAGCTGTATGCACTGGAGGCGATGCCGGCCAAGATCGACCGCATTCGCACGCGGATCTGGACCAGTATCAAAGCGGGGAACTAGGCCTTCGGCCAGCTGTAAGCGGCAAGCTTTTAGCGGCAAGAAAGAGCGAAGTGTGTGCGGTCTGCTCTTTCTTGCAGCTAGAAGCTTACAGCTTGCGGCTTAAATCAGTGATGCTCGCGGGTTGCGCGGAATTTCACATCCGGCCAGCGCTCTTCCATCAGCGCCAGATTGACCCGGGTCGGGGCCAGGTAGGTCAGGTGGCCACCGCCGTCGATGGCCAGGTTTTCCACCGCCTTGTTCGAGAATTCCTCAAGCTTTTTCTTGTCGTCACAGCTAATCCAGCGCGCCGACCAGACGGTGATCGGCTCGTAGCCACATTCGACCTTGTACTCTTCCTTCAGACGGCTGGCGACCACATCGAACTGCAGCACACCAACGGCGCCAAGGATGATGTCGTTGCTGCGCTCAGGGAAGAACACCTGGGTCGCGCCTTCTTCAGCCAGCTGCTGCAAACCTTGGCGCAACTGCTTGGATTTGAGCGGGTCTTTCAGGCGCACGCGGCGGAACAGCTCTGGCGCGAAGTGCGGAATACCGGTGAAACCCAAGGCCTCGCCTTCGGTGAAGGTATCGCCGATCTGGATCGTGCCATGGTTATGCAGGCCGATGATGTCGCCTGCCCAGGCCTCTTCCAGTTGCTCACGCTCGGAAGAGAAGAAGGTCAGCGCGTCGCCAATCCGAACATCTTTACCGGTGCGCACATGGCGCATCTTCATGCCTTTCTCGTAACGGCCGGAACAGATCCGCATGAAGGCGATACGGTCGCGGTGCTTAGGGTCCATGTTCGCCTGAATCTTGAACACGAAACCGCTGAACTTCTCTTCGGTCGGCTCGACGCTGCGCTCGTTGGCAACGCGCGGCAGTGGACGTGGTGCCCAGTCGACGACGGCATCGAGCACGTGGTCAACACCGAAGTTGCCTAATGCCGTACCGAAGAATACCGGGGTCAACTCGCCGCGCATGAACTCGCCCTGGTCGAATTCGTGGCAGGCGCCCTGTACCAGCTCAAGTTGTTCGAGGAAACGCTCGTACTCGTCACCCAGGTGCGTGCGGGCTTCGTCGGAGTCGAGCTTCTCGATGATCTTCACCTCGGTACGCTCGTGGCCGTGACCTGGGGTGTAGACGATGATGTAGTCACCAGCCAGGTGGTACACACCTTTGAAGTCGCGGTAGCAACCAATCGGCCAGGTGATCGGCGCGGCCTTGATCTTGAGGACTGCCTCGATCTCGTCGAGCAGTTCGATCGGGTCGCGGATGTCACGGTCGAGTTTGTTGATGAAGCTGACGATCGGCGTATCACGCAGACGGCAGACGTCCATCAGCGCGATGGTCCGTGGCTCGACCCCTTTACCGCCGTCGAGCACCATCAGCGCCGAGTCCACTGCGGTCAAGGTGCGGTAGGTATCTTCGGAGAAGTCTTCGTGGCCCGGAGTGTCGAGCAGGTTGATCATGTGCTCGCGATATGGGAACTGCATCACCGAGGTGGTGATGGAGATACCACGTTGCTTCTCCATTTCCATCCAGTCGGAGGTGGCATGGCGGTCGGACTTTCGCGATTTCACCGTACCGGCAACGGCAATCGCCTTGCCCATCAGCAGGAGCTTTTCGGTGATGGTGGTCTTACCCGCATCGGGGTGGGAAATAATGGCGAAGGTGCGGCGTTTCGCGACTTCGGCGGCCTGGTTGGTCATGGGAAATCGCCTGGCAGGTGATTCAAAAAAAGGGCGCAGATTATAGCCCAAAACTACCCCTGAACTGAACCGTTGGGTGGATTAACGCTGGCCAAATGCTGCTTCAGATGGGAACCTTTACGGCTGTGGAGGCGTCCACTCCCCTGATTCGCAATCGGTTTTTACCGTTCGTCAGGGGTGATTTCACCGGCAACACGAGCCTGACGAGGCTTCGCTTATGGCGTGTTTCGCTCCGTTTCGGACAACGCGCTGCTTATCGCGATCACACTACCTGTCGCCTGGAATGGCGGCCGCCACGGGAGTGTGCTCGCCGACAATAAAAGGAGTCCGCCTGTGGCTAAAAGCTATGGCAAGGGGCTGATGGGATGTGCCTTTGTGCTCGTCATCCTGGCCCTGCTGATCCACTGGATCGGCATTGATACGATCGCGCATTACCGCGCCGATCTGTGGTTCTACCTGCAAGCACACCTGATCCTGGTGCTGTTATCGATGGTGGCGGCGTTAGCCGTGGGCATACCCGCTGGCATTGCCTTGAGTCGACCACACCGAGTCGACCGCGCCGAACGTTTCATGCAGTTCTTCAACATTGGCAACACCATCCCCCCCCTGGCCGTTCTGGCCATTGCCCTGAGTTTTCTCGGCATCGGTGCAGGTCCTGCGATCTTCGCCTTGTTCCTCGCCTCCCTCCTGCCCATCGTGCGCAACACCTACGAGGGCTTGAAAAACGTTCCCGCCTCGCTCAAGGAAGCCGCCACCGGTATCGGCATGACGCCCCGTCAACGCCTCTGGCGTGTCGAATTGCCCAATGCCGTGCCGATCATCGTCGGCGGTGTTCGGGTGGCCCTGGCGATCAATGTCGGCACTGCACCCCTGTCGTTCCTGATTGGCGCCAACAGTTTGGGTAGCCTGATTTTCCCCGGCATCGCCCTGAACAATCAGCCGCAATTGCTACTCGGCGCTGCCTGCACTGCCCTGCTCGCACTCCTGCTTGACGCCCTGGTGGCGCAAGGCAGTCGACGTTGGCTCGAACGCGGCCTGGCCCACTAAGCGAAGGAACTCCAATGAAAAGAATCGCCTTATTACTGGGCGCGGCGCTACTGTTCTCGGGATTTGCCCAAGCCGCGACAAAACCTGTGATTCGCCTCGGCGCACGGGTCTTCACCGAACAAAGTGTGCTGGCGGAAATCACCGCACGTTACCTCAACCAAAATGGCTTTGATGTGCGCATCACCGGCGGGCTGGGTAGCAATCTGGCGCGCAGCGCCCATGAAACCGGTCAGCTGGACATGGTCTGGGAATACACCGGTGTATCACTGGTGTCCTATAACCACATCGAGGAGCGCATGCCCAGTGCTGCTGCCACTTATGCCAAGGTCAAGGAACTGGACGCGAAGAAAGACCTGATCTGGCTGACACCCTCGAAGTTCAGCAATACCTACGCCCTGGCCCTACCGCGCAAAATCGCCGAGCTGTATCCGCAGGTGAACACCATCAGCGAACTGAACCAGGTGTTGCGCGAAGAAAAGGACCGCACCCATGTGGTCGCCCTGGACACCGAGTTCGCCAACCGCCCCGACGGCCTGGTCGGCCTGACTGAAACCTACGACCTGCAACTGACCCGCCGCAACATCCGCCAGATGGACGCCGGGCTGGTCTATACGGCCCTGCGTAATGGCCAGGTTTTCAGCGGCCTGGTCTACACCACCGACGGGCGCCTGAGCGCCTTCAACCTTAAGTTGCTCGAAGACGACAAACACTACTTCCCCGACTACACCGCAGCGCCTGTGGTGCGTAAGGAAACCCTCGACGCACACCCACAACTGGCGCGCCTGCTCAAGCCCCTGGCCGAGCAACTGGATGATGAAACCATGCGCCAGCTCAATGCCAAGGTCGACGTCGACCATCAGAGCCCAGGCAAAGTGGCCGATGAGTACCTGCGCCAGCACCCACCTGCACAGGAGCAGCCATGACCATGCTCGATACCTTCGCTCACCTGGACTGGGCCCAGGTCCTGCACCTGACCTGGCAGCACATCACCCTGGTCGGCATCGCCGTCAGCCTGGCGATTCTGTTCGGCGTACCGCTGGGCATCCTGATGACCCGTTTTCCGTCCCTCGCCGGGCCACTGCAGGCTGGCGCCACAGTGCTGCTGACCATTCCCTCCATCGCCCTGTTCGGTCTGCTGCTGCCGTTCTACTCCAAGTTTGGTCAGGGTCTTGGGCCATTACCGGCGATCACTGCCGTGTTCCTTTACTCACTGCTGCCGATTCTGCGCAACACCTACCTGGCGCTGACCAACGTCGAGCCAGGAATTCGTGAAGCCGCGCGCGGAATCGGCATGACCTTCGGCCAGCGCCTGCGCATGGTCGAACTACCCATCGCGGTGCCGGTGATCCTCGCTGGCGTTCGTACGGCGGTGGTGATGAATATCGGCGTCATGACCATCGCCGCGACCATCGGCGCCGGTGGCCTGGGCGTCCTTATCCTGACGTCCATCAGCCGTAGCGACATGTCGATGCTGCTGGTCGGTGCCGTATTGGTGAGCCTACTGGCTATCTTCGCCGACCTGCTGCTACAAACCCTGCAACGTGCCCTGACTCCAGAAGGACTGCGCAAATGATCGAACTTCAGAACCTGAGCAAGACCTTTCACGCCAACGGTAAAGACGTCAAAGCCGTCGACGCCGTGAGCCTGACCGTCAATGAAGGCGAGATCTGCGTGTTCCTCGGCCCGTCCGGTTGCGGCAAGAGCACCACGCTGAAAATGATCAATCGGCTGATCACGCCCACTTGCGGCAAGGTGCTGATCAATGGCGAAGACACCAGCGGCCTGGACGAGGTGACTCTGCGTCGGCGTATCGGCTATGTGATCCAGCAGATTGGCTTGTTCCCCAACATGACCATTGAGGAAAACATCACCGTGGTCCCGCGCCTGCTCGGCTGGGACAAGCAAAAATGTCACGAACGTGCGCGCGAATTGATGAGCATGATCAAGCTTGAACCCAAGCAGTATCTGCAGCGCTATCCACGTGAACTCTCCGGGGGTCAGCAGCAGCGAATCGGCGTGATTCGAGCCCTGGCCGCGGATGCCCCCCTGCTGCTGATGGATGAGCCCTTCGGTGCGGTTGACCCGATTAACCGCGAGATGATCCAGAACGAATTCTTCGAGATGCAGCGGGCGCTGAACAAGACCGTAATCATGGTCAGCCATGACATAGACGAGGCGATCAAGCTGGGCGACAAGATTGCCATCTTCCGCGCGGGGAAATTGATCCAGATCGACCATCCCGACACCTTGCTGGCGCACCCAGCCGATGACTTTGTCAGCAACTTTGTTGGCCAGGACAGTACCCTCAAGCGCCTGTTGTTGGTGCGCGCTGAAGATGCGGCGGATAACGCGCCGTCAGTCAGCCCGCAGACGCCGGTCAATGATGCCCTGGAGTTGATGGACGAGCATGATCGTCGCTATGTGGTGGTGACCTGTGAGCAGAACAAGGCCATGGGCTATGTGCGGCGCCGTGACCTGCATCGCCAGCAGGGTACCTGCGCCGACTTCTTGCGCACCTTCAATGCCACCGCTGCGCACGATGAACACCTGCGCATCCTGCTGTCGCGGATGTATGAGTTCAATCGCTCGTGGTTGCCGGTACTGGATGCCGAGCAGGTGTTCTTGGGTGAAGTCACTCAGGAATCGATTGCGGCTTACCTGAGTTCAGGGCGTTCGCGTGGTGGCAAGACCAGTATCGTCTCGCCGGCCGAAGCTGTGGCCTGATCCGCGAAGCCATCGCCGGCAAGGCCGGCGATGGGTCGCGAAAGCGGCCCCTAGCGATCAGAACCCTACACTGGCCTGTACATAAAACGTACGCGGCTCACCCAGGTAGATCCCCGAGTTGTTGTCGCTGGAACGGGTGTAGTACTGCTTGTCGAAGATGTTCTTCACCCCTGCCGCCAGCTTGAGGTTCGACAGCTCCTTACCGAAATCATAGCCACCGCGCGCAGCCCAGGTGACGTAACCGGGAATGTCGCCGTACTGGCCATCAGCACTCGGCTCAGTGATGTAATCGCCATTGAAGCTGCCATCGGCGTTCATCCCGGTACCCGGTGCGCGCTGCTTCGATTGGGCGTAGGCGTCTAGGTTCCAGGTCCAGCGATTGATCTGGTAGCGCAGCCCGGCATTGACGATCTGCCGCGAGTAGAACGGCAGGTCGCGGCCCTTGAAGCCTGGAATCTCGCCTTCATAGGTAGCACGGGTATAGGTGAACGCGGCGTTAGCGCTCAGGCCCTGCAGACGTGGATCCAGGCCCGACAGGTCATAGCGCATCGACGCTTCGATACCCTGGTGCTTGGTCGCACCGAGGTTGGTCCAGCCCACGTCATTGCTGATGTATTGCAGCTCGTCATCAAAGTCGATGTAGAACGCCGTCAGCTCACCACCCCAGGTGCCGTTGTTGTAGCGTGTGCCCACTTCGTACGTCTTGGCCTTTTCCGGCTCCAGGCCATTGGCCGTCTGGTCACCGCTGCCGCCCTGACCCAACTGGAAGTACTGCAGGCTGCCGAACGAGGTCTCGTAGTTGGCAAACAGCTTCCACTCATCCGACAGGTGATACATCACGCTTAGCGCTGGCAACGGCTCGTCGCTGCTGACGCTGCGCTTCTTCTCCTGCACCGGCACTCCGTTGGTGCCGAGCACCGGACGGTCGTGCCAGTCGGTATTGATGTGCTCGAAGCGAATGCCTGGCGTGACGGTCCAGTTGCCAACGTCGATCTTGTCATCGATGTAATAGGCACTCGCCTCAGTGCCACCGGTACGGTCCTGGTACACGTGCCCGTCAGAAGTCGGTGTCTCGACAGGCACGTTATTGATTAGCGCCAGGCGGCTCGCTTGCTCATGCATCGCTTCTTTCAAGTAGCGGTAACCAACACTGACTTCCTGAGTGGTCGGGCCGGCGAAAAAAATCCGCGACAGGCGTGGCTCGATAGCAAACACGTGGTAGCTACGCGGGTACGATGACAGGGTCTTTTGATCTCGGGAGGCGATAGTGCTGCCACGGAAGCTGTCGGTGTAGTAGGTCTGCACTTCAAACTGCGTAAGGTCGTCGATCTGGCGCAGGTACTTGAGCGAGACATCTTTGCGTCGACCACTGAAGTTGTCATAGTCACGATCAGACTGGTACGGATCGTCATCGAACTGTGCCTGGGTCAAGCCACCGGGCATGTCGGCCTTGGCATCGTAGTAGTGGAAGTTCAACCACAGCTCGTCGCTGTCGGTGACCGCCCAATGGGTCTTGAGCAACACGTCATCAATGTCATTGTCGTTATTGCTGCTGCGATAACCATTGCCATTGACCCCGGAATACAGCAACGCCGCCCCCAGACCGTTGTCTGCGGTGCCGCCGAGAAACGCCGACTCAATATGTTTCCAGCCACCATGCCGAGAGGTTTCCATGGTGGTGGACAGCTCACCGGTGGCCTTTTCGGGAATCGCCCGGGTAACGAAGTTGATCACTCCACCAACGTTTTGTGGGCCGTAGCGCACTGAGCCTGCACCTCGAACTACGTCGATGCTGTCGAGGTTGCCTGAGGAAATCGGCGCCATCGACAATTGCGGCTGGCCATACGGGGCAAAGGCTGCCGGGATGCCATCGATCAGTACGGTCGAGCGAGGGGACAAGCGCGAGGTCAGCCCGCGCACGCCGACGTTCAGGGCAATATCACTGCCGCCGGTGCCATTGGAATCCTGAACCTGAACACCCGGGATGCCGCGCAGCACATCCCGCACGTTCATCGCGCCCTGCTCAATCATCGCTTCACGACGTACCACCGTGCGGGCACCGGGGTGGTTCTGCACCACCGTTTCATCGGCATTACCGAGCCAGTCACCAACGACCTTGACGTCAGTCGGTGCCAGCTCAAGGCTGCCGGTGCTCAGGGTGCCGGCACTCTGTGCAGGCTTGAGCACTACCGTGCCTTGGGAGATCTCGTAGGTCAGCCCGCTTCCTTGCAGCAGCGTTTGCAGGGCTTGTTCCGGCGCAAGAGTACCGGACACCGCCGGGGCTTGCTTGCCGGCCACCAGCTCCGGGCTGAAGAACAGTTGCAGCGAGGTTTGCTGGCCCAACTGGCTCAAGGCCGAAGCCAAGGGTTGAGCCTGAATCTGGATGGTGGTCGCAGCTTCGTCGGCGTAGCTGCTGGCAACACCACCACTGACGGCGAGCGCCAACGCCAGAGGCAGCAAACGAGAGCGGGCGGCAGAACGCGGGGAAAACTTGTTGTTGTTCACGTCGTCGAGAAATCCTGAAGGTACGGGATAAATGCCAGCTGCATGCAAATGTAAATGCTTGGCAGTTGCAGTTGACCAGGAAGACGAACAACTGAAAAAAAACCTGAATTTATTTTGAGATTATTTCTTTGGAGCCATCGGCATGGGTCCTGATGGCCACTGGCAGAATGCTCGGCAGGGCCCGTAACAAGGCATCGGTGTCATCGCTACTGAAGGTGCTGCTCAGACGTAACGCCGCCACTTTGCCTGCTGCCACGCGCAAGGGTTGCTCACGGTAACGGGAAACTTCCTCGACCACTTCGCTCAACGGTGCATCATTGAACACCAGCTTGCCATTACGCCAGGCCGTCAGCGCGGCGGCGTCAATGGCATAAGGCCCAGCAACCTTGCCCTGGGCATCAATCTGCGAGCCAAGCCCGGCAGTGAGTAGCGCCTGACTGTCGTCACGGCCTTGAACCCGGACTGAGCCCTGCTCCACCGCAACCCGGGTTCGTGCCGGATCCAGGCGCACATCGAAACGGGTGCCGGTGACCGTGACGGTGCCGTTGGCGGTACGCACGACAAAGGGACGCGTGCTGTCATGGGCGACACTGAACATGACTTCCCCTGCGGCCAGTTCAATGCGCCGTTGCCCGACACTGAAATCGACCCGCAGTTGCGTGCGGCCATTGAGCTCCAGATGCGAGCCGTCTGGCAGCTCAAGTTGGCGTCGCTCACCCAGCGCAGTCTGCAACTGGTCCTGATAGTTGAGCTGATGCTGTTGCCAGCCGAACCAGCTCAACCCCACCGCAACAACGACAATACCAGCAGCCAGCGCCTGCTGAACAAAGCCTCGACGTGGCAGCTGACGCACCGGGTCTTCTTTACACAAGGCCTCTAGACGCGCACGCGGCAACACATCTGCTGCATCCCAGAGCTGGGCGAGCAGATCGTACTCGTACTGATGCTGTGCGTGCTGCGCCAGCCAGGCATCGAGTTGCGCCTGCTGGTCTGCGCCCAAGGCCCCGTCACGGCTGCGGGAAAACCACTGGGCCGCCTGCTCGCGCACGGCCTCGTTGCCACACGTGCACGACTGCTGATTCATGAAAACATTCGCCTGACTCATCTCGTCGACACATCCAGGTGCTCACGCAGATGCCGGAGCGTGCGGATCATATACTTTTCGACCGTGTTCTTGGTCAAGCCCATGCGTTCGGCGATTTCCACCTGGGTCAGCCCCTCAAGCTTCTGCCAGATAAACACCCGCCGGCAGTTGAGCGGCAATTGCGCCAGGGCACGCTCGACGCTGTCTGCCAGCTCAACGGCATGCATGTAGGCCTCCGGGTCACCCTGGGCGTCAGCGGCAGCATCAAAAATACCCTGCTCGATGGTCTGGCGACGGTCTTCGCGACGGTAACCGTCCACGGCGATGTTGCGCGCAGTCTGATGCAGATAAGCGCGTGGCTGCTCGACTCCGGCTTGGTCATTTTCCAGCACCCGGATAAAAGCATCATGGGCCAGATCCTCGGCCTGCTGGCGATTGCGCAACTTGCGCGTCCAGGTGCCAATCAGCTCATGGTAGTGGTCGAGAAAGCCTTTGTGTCGCGACACGATGCGGAGGTCTTCGCCAAGCTGTGAGGAATGACGCGAATAGTAATATTTCTTATTAAGCGCGGCAATCGAAGTTCATGACAGGCGACGAAGCGTGATCGGGGCAAAAAAATGTGTGACAGGCGACGGCCAACATCATCACTGAGCACGGAAAAAAATATGAACGGCCAGCACTTTGTGCTCCTGACGCAGCATGCGCTTTTATAGGCCAAGATCCGAGAGTTTTTTACTTCTTTCGCCGCTAACTTCGACGATTTCGCAACACCAGACCAAACTAGCCAGTTCGCTGAAAGATCCCTGAGCATTTCGGTATTTTTAACGCTTTTGTCATCAAATTGAACATCTACTGTTTACCTGGGTCGGTTACAAAGTGGCTGTGCAAGACCGGGCGACAGACGTGTGCGAAATCGCGACATTTTTTGTTGATCTTGAGCCCCTCAGGTCCTAAAGTTCGCGCCGAACGTCCATGCTGGAAACGATCCATCCGGCTCAAGTACTGACGACGAGACAGCAAGGTCACCCGTAGCTCGCTTCATCACGCACGGTTGACCTTTTTGCTTTCGGCGACATGCCTTGGGAAGTAGGCGAACCAAAGTGGGGATACGGAGGGCGTTCAGTTGCAGCCACTTTTTTATTCAGTTTGCCCATGGAGTTCCTAAGCATGTCGATTCAGGTCGAAGACTACTTCGCGCGCGATACCTTTGAGAAAATGAAGGCCTTCGCCGACAAGAAAGAAACCCCGTTCGTGCTCATCGACACCCAGATGATCAGCCAGGCCTATGACGACCTGCGCGCCGGTTTCGAATTCGCCAAGGTCTACTACGCGGTCAAGGCCAACCCGGCCGTGGAAATCATCGACCTGCTCAAGGAGAAAGGCTCGAGCTTCGACATCGCCTCGATCTACGAGCTCGACAAAGTGATGGACCGTGGCGTTAGCGCTGACCGCATCAGCTACGGCAACACCATCAAGAAATCCAAGGACATCCGCTACTTCTACGAGAAGGGCGTACGTCTGTATGCCACCGACTCTGAAGCGGACCTGCGCAACATCGCCAAGGCCGCGCCAGGCTCGAAAGTTTATGTGCGCATTCTCACCGAAGGCTCGACCACGGCCGACTGGCCGCTGTCGCGCAAGTTCGGCTGCCAGACCGACATGGCCATGGACCTGCTGATCCTCGCCCGCGACCTGGGCCTCGTGCCGTATGGCATCTCGTTCCACGTCGGCTCGCAGCAGCGTGACATCAGCGTCTGGGATGCGGCAATCGCCAAGGTCAAAGTGATCTTCGAGCGCCTCAAAGAAGAAGACGGCATCGAACTCAAGCTGATCAACATGGGTGGCGGCTTCCCGGCCAACTACATCACCCGTACCAACAGCCTGGAAACCTACGCCGAAGAAATCATCCGTTTCCTCAAGGAAGACTTCGGCGACGATCTGCCGGAAATCATCCTCGAGCCAGGCCGTTCGCTGATCGCCAACGCCGGTATTCTGGTCAGTGAAGTGGTGTTGGTGGCACGCAAGTCGCGTACTGCTGTCGAGCGTTGGGTCTACACCGACGTGGGCAAATTCTCCGGCCTGATCGAAACCATGGACGAGTCCATCAAGTTCCCGATCTGGACCGAGAAGAAAGGCGAGATGGAAGAAGTGGTTATCGCCGGCCCGACCTGCGACAGCGCCGACATCATGTACGAGCACTACAAGTACGGCCTGCCGCTCAACCTGGCGATCGGTGACCGTCTGTACTGGCTGTCGACCGGCGCTTACACCACCAGCTACAGCGCGGTGGAATTCAACGGCTTCCCGCCGCTGAAGGCCTACTACCTGTAAGTACCACACCGGGCTGCCCAGCAGCCCATTGCGGGGCGCTCAATGCCCCGCTTCAAGTTGCGCCAAGCGTGTTCGGTAAGCCGATGCCAAGCTGCGGATTTCTGACTGCTCGGCTTGCTCCAGCGCCGGCCCAGCCACCCTCAGAAAATTCGCGTTCCCCCCCGCCAATGCCCGCTGCAGCCAGGCCAGCGCTTCTTCTGTCTGCCCCAGGGCGGCCAGGACGCCCGCATGGCTGAACTGCCCACGAAAATCCCCGGCTTGAGCCGAGCGCTGGTACCAACCCTGTGCCTCCAGGACATTGCCTTGGCAATGCTGGCCTTCCTCCAGGTAGCGTCCCAACAGGTTCATCGACTTGCCATGCCCCTGCTCGGCCGCTTGTCGATACCATGCCTGTGCAGCCTTGTGGTCCTGGCTCACGCCGCGCCCGGTAGCCAGCATATTCGCGTAGTTGTACATCCCCCAGTCGAGCCCCGCCTCGGCCGCCATGCGGTAGTGACGCGCTGCCTGGGCCGGATTAACCGCCCCGCCCCAGCCATGCTCCAGGCAACGCCCGAGCATATTGCCGGCCATTGCACTGCCGCGACTGACGGCAATGCTGAACCAGCGACGTGCCAGATCCGGGTCTTTCTCGATGCCACGACCGTCGAGCAGGATCTGCCCAAGCAATAACTGAGCGTCGACAACGTCCTCTGCAGCTGCGGCCAAAATGGCCTGAGCGGCCTTGGCCGGGCTGTGTTCAAGCATTTGGGCGAACTGCTCGCTGTCCAGCTCCTGGCGATTGCGCAATGCGAATGCCATGACTCAGACCTCAACCCAGCGGCGCAGCAGATTGTGATAGGTGCCGGTCAACTGGATCAGCGCCGGGTGGTCGGGCAGGTCTGCCGTGAGCTGCTGAATCGCGTTATCCATCTCGAACAGCAACGCACGCTGACTGTCTTCGCGCACCAGGCTTTGAGTCCAGAAGAACGCTGCATAACGTGCGCCGCGAGTCACCGGGTTGACCTGGTGCAGGCTAGTGCCCGGGTAGAGCACCAGGTCCCCTGCTGTCAGCTTCACCTGCTGCACGCCGTAGGTGTCCTGAATAACCAGCTCACCACCGTCATAGTCCTCGGGATTGCTCAAGAACAGCGTCGACGACAGATCGGTGCGCACCCGCTCGTGGCTGCCACGGGGCTGACGCAAGGCGTTGTCGATATGAAATCCGAAGTTGCCACCTTCGCGATAACAGTTAATCAGGGGCGGAAACACCTTATGCGGCAAAGCCGCTGACATGAACTGCGGATGCTGCCACAGACGCTCCATCAGCGCAGTGCCGATCTCCTTGGCCAACGGATGGCCCTCAGGCAATTGCAGGTTGTGTTTGGCCTTGGCCGACTGATAGCCCGCAGTGATCTTGCCGTCGGCCCATTCGGTTTGCTCCAGCGCCTCACGGATACGCGTGACCTCCTCTGTGGAGAACAGTCCGGAAATGTGTAGCAGCATGGCGCAGGCACCTGAGAACGGAAAGACGTCAATGATATTGATTCCCATTGACTCACCACAAGTCCTTTCCGAGGGGTGGGACGTTTCAGCAGAGAAAAGCCGCAGTAACAATTTGTAAAGAATGTAAATTTCGAGTGAATAGCAATTCTTCTCAATTGTTACTCATATTTGTTTACATTATATTTCGCGGCCTTGAAACCCGGGGAAGAGGACCACCATGCCGCGTCACTACGTGCCAACCGCTGCTAGTTCACCACGCTTGCTCGCCTCCGCCATTGGAGTAGCGCTTACTGCTACTTCTGCAGGGCACCTGGCTTACGCCGCGGACGCTGAAGCGGCCAACAACGGCGCAATTTCCCTGGATGCCACCAGCGTCACCGGCCAGGCCGAAACGGCCAGCACCGATTACAAAGTCGAGAATGCTTCTTCGCCGAAGTACACCGCGCCGCTGGTCGACATTCCACGCTCGGTGACTGTGGTCCCACAGCAAGTGATCAAGGACACCAACGCCCTCAACCTGCAAGATGCTCTGCGCACGGTGCCGGGCATCACCATGGGTGCCGGCGAAGGCGGCAACCCGTCAGGCGACCGTCCGTTCATTCGTGGCTTTGACTCGCAGAACTCGATGTATCTGGATGGTGTACGTGACACCGGTTCGCAAACCCGTGAAATCTTCGCCATTGAATCGGTTGAAGTCGCCAAAGGCCCGAACTCGGCGATCGGTGGCCGCGGCGCAGCGGGCGGTACCATCAACCTGGTCAGCAAGCGCGCGCACCTGGGCAACGCTGTCGATGGTGGCTTTACCTGGGGCTCGGACCAGACCAATCGCTACACCTTCGATGGCAACTATCAGTTCCTGGATACCGCCGCATTCCGCCTGAACCTGATGAGCCACGAGAGCAACGTCGCCGGTCGCGATGAGGTCAACTATGACCGTTGGGGCGTGGCTCCCTCTTTGGTCTTTGGTCTGGGTACCCCTACCCGCCTGAGCCTGGACTACTACCACGTCGAGAGCGATGACCTGCCAGACTCGGGCATCCCCTACAGCCTGAGGTCCGGCAGTTCGGCCAATCGTACTTCGGCCAATCCAGACAAGCCGACCGATGGTGGTGACAGCGACAACTACTACGGTCTGGTCGGTCGCGACTTCTACAAAACCCGCGCCGATATCAGCACCATTGCCCTGGAACATGACCTGAGCGACTCGCTGACCATCAAGAACACCCTGCGCCACGGCAGCACCTTGCAGGACTACATTTACAGCCAGCCGGATGACAGCAAGGGCAACATCCTCAACGGTGAAGTCTGGCGCCGGCCAAACAACCGCGTGGCCAACACCCGCACTACCACCAACCAGACGGATCTGTTCGGTGAGGTGTACATCGGTGGTTTCAAGAACACCTTCTCTACCGGTATCGAGTTGAGCCGCGAAGCCTCAACCAAAGAAGGCTACGACATCACCGGTTTCCGCGCGGGTAACTGCTCGACGCCTACTGGCAAGATTCCGGGCGTCTGCACCTCATTCCCCAACCCAGACCCGAACGAAGCCTGGGGTGGTGACGTGAGCCGTACCGATGCGGGAGCCGATACCACCAGCAACACCCGTGCTATCTACCTGACCGACACCCTCGAACTGAATCCAGCGTGGCTGCTGACCATGGGCCTGCGCTACGACCATTTCGACACCAAAGCCAAAACCAAAGTGGCAGGCGGTGCAACCAGCTTCAAGACCGAAGACACCAGCGAGTTCGTCACTGGCCAGTTGGGCCTGACCTGGAAGCCTGCAGAAAACGGCAGCGTCTACATTTCTTACGCAACCTCGGCCACGCCGGCTGGCGCCTCGTTGGGTGAAGGCAGCGATGGCAACCCGCTGCTGACCGCCACCACCACCAGTGAGCTGAAACCCGAGGAAACCACCAATTACGAAATCGGCACCAAATGGGACCTGCTTGACCAGCGCCTGAACCTGACGGCTGCGGTGTTTCGCACAGAGAAGGAAAATGCCCGTGTACTGGTCGATGCCAACACCTACCAGAACGCAGGCAAGAGCCGCGTCGATGGACTGGAGCTGACCGCCACGGGTAAGTTGACCAACGCCTGGCAAGTGTTCGCCGGTTACACCTACATGGATGCCAAGCTGATCGACGGTGGCGCACAATCGGTAGGTGGCGTGCTGATCGACGGCTACAACGACGGCAACCAGATGCCTAACACGCCGAACAACAGCCTGACGCTGTGGACCACCTACAACGTCACGTCGAAGTTCACTGTCGGTGGCGGCGCCTTCTACGTCGACGACGTATTCGGCAACGTGACCAACAGCGTGATGGTCGATTCGTACTGGCGCTACGACGCCATGGCCAGCTACAAGCTGACCAAGAACGTCGATCTGCAACTGAACGTGCAAAACCTCACCAACGAGGTTTACTACGACAAAGCTTACGCTGCTCACTACGCCAACCAGGCAGCCGGGCGTACTGCCCTGCTGACCACCAGCTTCCACTTCTGACGGAAGCTGTCTGGCAAGCCCCGTTCATTTCGGTGAACGGGGCTTTTGTGTATCAAGGCATAATGCGCGACGCAAGGGTATTTGCGGCAAGACAAGGTGAAAGATGTGGTGAAGAAGTCGCTGTTCCAACTGCACTGGTTCTTCGGTATCACAGCCGGCCTGGTATTGGCCTTGATGGGCATTACCGGGGCGATCTGGTCGTTTCAGGATGAATTGTTGCGCCTGTTCAATCCCGATGTGCTTAAGGTCGAAGTGCGCCCGGAAGGTGTGTTACCGATGCCCGAGCTGGTGCGCCGAATCGAAGCCGAGCACGGCGACAAGGTGGCAATGCTTCGGGTCGATATCGGCAGTGATACGGCTGCACGCGTGTTCTTCACCCCGCCACCAGGTGAACGTCGGGGCCTGATGCGCTATGCCGATCCTTACACCGGCAGGCTGCAGGGCGAAGTCGCCGGCCAAGGCTTCTTTGATCTGATGCTGCAATTGCACCGTTTTCTGGCCATGGGCGACAGCGGCCGGCAGATTACCGGTGCCTGTACCCTAATGCTGATTTTCTTTTGCCTCTCCGGCCTGTACCTGCGTTGGCCACGCAAGGCGCTGAACTGGCGTGTGTGGCTCACCCTGGACTGGGCCAAGAAAGGTCGCGGCTTCAACTGGGACCTGCACGCAGTCGCCGGCACCTGGTGCCTGCTGTTCTATTTGTTGTTCGCCCTCACTGGCCTGTTCTGGTCGTACGAGTGGTACCGCGAAGGCTTGAACAGATTGCTGGCCGATGGCCCTGCTGCTGGTGAACAGCGCAAGCACGGTGAAGGCCGCGGACGCCCGGGAGGCGCTACGGAAAAAGGCGCCCAGCCTCTGGTAGTCGACTACGATGCCATCTGGAGCAACCTGCAAGCCGCCGCCGGCCCGGCGATGACCAGCTACAACCTGCGCCTGCCGCCTGCTGGCGGACAACCGGCGACCCTCTTCTACCTGCTTGAAGGCGCCGAACACGAGCGCGCCCTCAACACCCTGACCATCGACCCCGCCAACGGTCAGGTAAAAAAGCACGATCGCTACGCCGACAAGTCTTTCAAGGCGCAACTGCTGGCCAGCGTCTACGCCTTGCATGTGGGCAGCTACTTCGGCTTGACCGGACGTATTCTGGTAACCATTTTCAGCCTGACAATGCCGCTGTTCTTCATCACCGGCTGGTTGCTGTATCTGGATCGTCGGCGCAAGAAACGCCAGGTACAGGCAGCACGCAGTTCCCTGACGCCAGCAACACTTGAAGGCGATAGCTGGCTGGTGGGCTTCGCCAGCCAAAGTGGATTCGCCGAACAACTGGCCTGGCAGAGCGCCGGACAACTGCAGGCAGCCGGCTTGGCGGTTCAGGTTCGATCACTGGCCGAATTGAGCGAACACGATCTCAACCAGGCCCAGCGCGCGCTGTTCGTTGTCAGTACCTTTGGCGATGGCGAGGCCCCGGACAGTGCCCGTGGCTTCGAACGCAAAGTGCTCGGCCAACCCTGGAGACTGGACAACCTTAACTACGCCCTGCTCGCCTTGGGTGACCGTCAGTATCCGGAATTCTGTGGCTTTGCCCGACGCTTGCAGGCTTGGCTGGGTGAACGCGGTGCCACCTCGGCATTCGCCCCGGTGGAAGTCGACAGTGCTGACCCCGCGGCCCTGCAGCGCTGGCAGGAGCAGCTTGGCCAATTGACTGGCAGCAAGCCCCCTGCCGCCTGGCAAGCGCCTGCGTACAGTAACTGGACCCTGGTTCAACGTGAATTGATGAACCCCAGCAGCCAGGGCTCGGCCGTCTATTTGCTGGGGCTCAAGGCGCAGCAGCCAGCGCAGTGGCAGGCCGGCGATCTAGTGGACGTCCTGCCGCGCAACAGCCCTCAGAACCTTGCGCTGTTCCTGCGCGGGCTGGGTCTGGATGGCGAAACGCAGGTGCAGGTCGATGGCCTGCAGGAAAGCCTGCTTCAGGCCCTGGCCAGCCGTAATCTGCCCACGAGTCGTGAGCACCTGGTTGGCCTGCATGCCCAGGCTCTGGTCGATGCGTTGATTCCGCTGACGGCGCGGGAGTACTCAATTGCCTCAATCGCCAATGATGGCGTGCTGGAGCTGATCGTACGCCAGGAGCGGCACGCCGATGGCAGCCTTGGCCTGGGTTCCGGTTGGCTGACCGAACATCTGCCTGTGGATAACAGTGTCAGTCTGCGCCTGCGCAGCAACCGTGGTTTCCATCTGCCGGCGCCTGCGACACCGATGATTCTGATCGGTAATGGCACCGGAATTGCCGGGCTGCGCAGTTTGCTCAAGGCCCGTATCGTGGCCGGCGAGCAGCGTAACTGGTTGTTGTTTGGCGAGCGCAATCACGCCCATGACTTTTTGTGTGAAGAAGAACTGCAAGGTTGGTTGCACAATGGCGACTTGGAACGCCTCGATCTCGCGTTCTCACGGGATCAGGCACACAAAGTGTATGTTCAGGATCGCTTGCGCGAACACGCACCAGAGCTTAAACGCTGGCTGGCCGAGGGGGCTTCGATCTATATCTGCGGCAGTCTGCAAGGTATGGCCAGCGGGGTCGATGCGGTACTGAACGACGTGCTGGGTGCCGCCGAAGTTGAACGCTTGATTGAGCTTGGTCGCTATCGGCGGGATGTGTACTAGGACGTGAAGGCCTCATCGCCGGCAAGGCTGGCTCCCACAAGAGCCGGCCTTGCCATCCACCGTTCAGGCTGAGGTCAATGCAGCTCGAACGTGTCAGCGTCCAGATTGGCCGGAAAACGTGTGCGGTAAGCCGCCAAGTCAGCCGAACTCAAGACCACCGTGAACACCCCATCCGCCTCGCCCGCACTCAGTAAGCTTTCGCCCTGGAAATCCAGAACCTGGCTATCGCCCGAGTAAGCAAAGCCTTTGCCGTCAGTACCGACCCGGTTCACCGCGGCGACATAACACAGGTTCTCAATGCCCCTTGCCGGTAATAACCGGTTCCAGTGCTGACGACGCGCTGCCGGCCAGTTGGCGGTGTACAGCAACAGGTCAGTGTCCTGGGCATCACGACTCCACACTGGGAAGCGCAAGTCGTAGCAAATCAGCGTTCTTACCCGCCACCCCTTGACCTCGAACTGCACCTGGCGCTCGCCGGGGGTGTAGTGCTTATGCTCACCAGCCATGCGGAACAGGTGGCGCTTGTCATAGAACAGAATTTCGCCGTCCGGCCGCGCCCACAACAGACGGTTACGGTGACTCCCGTCCGCCGCCTGGATGATCACACTGCCCGTAACCACGGCATCGAGCTTTTTCGCCTGGCTCTTGAGCCACTTGTAGGTCGGACCGCTCTCAGGCTCGGCGAGGCTTTCAGAGTCCATTGAGAAGCCTGTGGTGAACATTTCCGGCAAGATGATCAGATCGGCGCCACGCGCTTGCTCCAACAGGTTTTCGAAATGCTCGTAGTTCGCCAGGCGGTCCTGCCAGGCCAGGGTTGTCTGAACCAGGGCCACTTTCAGATTGGGCAGAGCACTCAGATCGCGCATAGTTTTTCCGCTGCCTGACGCAGCGTCTCCTCGCGTTTGGCAAAACAAAGGCGCACCAGGCGCTGCTCGGGAATCGGTTGCTGGTAGAACACTGATACCGGGATGGTCGCCACGCCGTGCTCTCGGGTGAGCCACAGGGACATCTCGACGTCGTTGAGGTCCGGACGTATTGCCGAATAGTCGACCAGCTGGAAGTAAGTACCGGTAGTGCGGCTGAACTGGAAACGTGAAGTGGCCAGCAGATCGCAGAACAGATCGCGCTTTGCCTGGTAGAACGCCGGTAGCGCTTCAACGTGCTCTGGATGCTCAGCCATGAAATCGGCCAAGGCCCATTGCAGCGGGGTCACACCACAGAAGTTGACGTACTGGTGCACCTTGCGCAGTTCGGCACTCAGCGCCGGCGGCGCGACTACATAACCGGTTTTCCAGCCGGTGACGTGATAGGTCTTACCGAACGAGCTGACAACAAAAGCACGCTGATAAAGCGCTTCAACAGTCAGTACGCTGGCATGCTCAACGCCTTCGAACACCAGGTGCTCGTAGACTTCGTCACTGATCAGGTAGATATCGCGCTCGGCGATCAACAGCGCTAGCTTGTCCAGATCAGCGCGACTGATCAGCGCGCCACTGGGATTATGTGGCGAGTTGAGAATGATCATCCGCGTCCGCGGGCTCAAAGCATCGCTGAGTTTTTGCCAATCAATGGCAAATTGACCGTCGGTGAGCTGCACATGCACGCAGCGCCCACCCGCCAGCTCGACCGCAGGCTCGTAGCTGTCGTAGCACGGGTCGAAGACGATGACTTCGTCACCGGCGCGAATCACCGCATGGATCGCACAGAAGATCGCTTCGGTCGCCCCGGGCGTGATGGTAATTTCGTTCTCGGCATCGACCGCTACGCCATAGCTGCGGGCGATCTTGTTTGCCACTTGCTGGCGCAATGCGGGCAAGCCGGTCATCGGGCAATATTGGTTGTGCCCGGCACTGACATGCCGGCCGACTGCATCGAGCAGGGCCTGCGGGCCGTTAAAATCGGGAAACCCCTGAGACAGGTTCAAGGCGCCGGTTTGCGCGGCGAGTTGGGACATGGTGGTAAAGATGGTCGTGCCGACATTCGGCAACTTGCTGCTGATCATGGAGTCCTCTTTCCTGCTGAACAATCCGGCGGTCAGGGACCGAGCATAGCGGATTGAGTGGTCAGGAAAAAGCGGATGTAGGAGCCGGCGTCGCCGGCTCCTACAGTTTCACCAGCCAGCAACGTTAGCGTTTGTCTTTACGCTTCTTCTCAGCTTTCTTGTGGTGCGACATCAAACGACGCTTCTTGTTGACCTGACGGTCGGTCAAGGTGTTCTTGTTGCCTTCGTACGGGTTATCGCTGCCCTTGTACTCGATGCGGATCGGCGTACCAACCAGCTTGAGCACGCGGCGATAGGTGTTTTCCAGGTAGCGCGAGTAGGACTTGGGGACCTTCTCGACCTGGTTACCGTGGATCACGATGATCGGCGGGTTAGCACCCCCGAGGTGGGCATAACGCAGCTTGATCCGGCGACCGTTGACCATCGGTGGCTGGTGGTCGCTGACCGCATCTTCAAGGATCTGGGTCAGACGGCTGGTCGGCCAGCGGGTGACCGCCGACTTGAAGGAGTTCTGCACCGACTGGTACAGGTTGCCCACGCCAGTGCCGTGCAACGCCGAGATGAAGTGAATGTCGGCGAAGTCGACGAAGAACAGCCGACGCTCCAGCTCGGTCTTCACATAGTCGCGCTCGCCCGGCTGCATGCCATCCCACTTGTTCAAGGCGATGACGATGGCGCGACCGGCTTCCAGGGCAAAGCCCAGCAGGTTCAGGTCATGGTCAACCACACCTTCGCGGGCATCCATGACAAAGATGACCACGTTGGCATCCTTGATCGCCTGCAAGGTTTTGACCACGGAGAACTTCTCGACTTCTTCGTGGATCTTGCCGCGCTTGCGCACTCCGGCGGTGTCGATCAGGGTGTACTTCTCTTCGTTACGCTCGAAGGGAATGTAGATACTGTCGCGCGTGGTGCCCGGCTGGTCATAGACGATGACCCGGTCTTCACCGAGCATGCGGTTGACCAGGGTCGACTTGCCGACATTCGGACGACCAATGATGGCGATCTTGATGCCATCTTTCTCGCTCGGACCAGGAATACGTACCGCTTCCTCGCCCTCGGCGACGTCGGTATCGATCTCTTCTACATTGTCCCGCGGGAAGTCGCTGAGCACAGCCTCCAGCAGATTGTTGACGCCACGGCCCTGAGCACCGGCGACGCCGATGGCGTTACCCATACCCAGCGGCGAGAATTCGGCGATGGCGGTGTTCGGATCGATGTTATCGATCTTGTTGGCCACCAGGATCGAGCGCTTGTTGCGCTTGCGCAGGTGCTCGGAAATCATCTGGTCGGCGGCGGTCAGGCCAGCACGGGCATCAACCAGGAACAGGACCACATCGGCTTCTTCGATGGCCAGCAGCGACTGCTCGGCCATTTTTTCGTCCATGCCGTGCTCGTCACCGGAAATACCACCGGTGTCGACCAGAATGTACGAACGGCCTTGCCAGCTTGCTTCACCGTATTGGCGGTCACGGGTCAGCCCGGACAGGTCGCCGACGATGGCGTCGCGGGTCCTGGTCAGGCGGTTGAACATGGTGGATTTACCGACGTTCGGTCGGCCCACCAGGGCAATTACGGGAACCATGCGGCTCTCCACTTCATAAATTCAGAAAATACAAAGGCCGCTGCACTGCAGCGGCCGGAGTTCGGGCGGCACCCGAAGTGCCGCAGCCCGAGGCCGGTAAGGCCTCAAGCATAGCCTCAGCGGATGGTCAGTGCCTCGAGCTTGCCGCTGTTGCCGTACACATAGATGGTGTCACCCACCACCAGCGGACGGGCGCGCAGGCCATCGCTGTCAATTCGCTCACGACCGACGAAGCGACCGTCGACCTGGCTGAGCAGGTGCAGGTAGCCTTCCAGGTCACCTACCGCCACATAGCTGGAGAACACTTCCGGCGCCGACAACTGACGGCGTGCCAGCGAATCGTTGCTCCACAGTGCGCTGGACGAACGCTCGTCGATGCCTTCCACGGTCCCCGAAGCCAGGCTCACGTAGACGTTACCGAAGCCCTGGGCCACACCGGTGTAGCTGGAAGCATCACGCTGCCACATCACTCGACCGCTCTCCAGGTCCAGGCCGGCAACCCGACCCTGGTAGCTGCTCACGTACAAAGTACCACCAGACAGCAACAGGCCGCCGTCGATATCGACTACGCGGTCCAGCTCCGAGCGACCTTGCGGAATAGCCACACGCTGCTCCCAGACCGGCACACCGTTACGGGTATCGAGGGCCACGACCTTACCGGTCGACAGGCCTGCGACAGCCAGACGGTTGGTTACGATCGGCGCACCGGTACCGCGCAGGGTCAGTACGGCCGGCGTGCTTTCGTAGATCCAACGACGATCACCGGTGCTGGCGTCCAGGCCAATCACGCGGTCGTCCTGGGTCTGCACCACCACCACGTCACCGTTGGTGGCAGGCGGCGCCAGCACTTCACTGGTCACCCGCGAACGCCAACGCTCTTCACCGGTGCTGGCATCCAGGGCGATCACTTCACCGCGCAGCGTACCGAGCATGACCATGCCATAACCTACACCAACGGCGCCGGAGACAGGCAGTTCAAGGTCCTTTTTCCAGGCCACGTCGCCGTTGTTGCGGTCCATCGCCATGACAATGCCAGTGACATCGGCGGCGTAGATGCGATCGTTCTCGATCGCCGGCACCAGCATGTTGAAGGATTCGCCCTGACCGTCACCGATCGAACGGCTCCACTGTTTTTTCAGGACCACCTCTTCGGTGAACTTGGTCAGCTCGGCCGGCGGCAATTCCTTTTTGCTGTTGCTGCTGCAACCCACGGCCAGAAGGGCCAGGGTCAGCACTGCTGCATGTTTCCAACCGATCACGTCACGCATCCCCTTTGGCCAGGTCGTCGAGCTTGAGTTGCAAACCACCGATCGCGGCGTCGTCAGACAGCGCGGCCTTGGCCTTTTCATATGCGCTATGCGCATCAGCAGCGCGACCCAGCTGTACCAGCAGGTCGCCTTTGAGCTCTTCGCGACTGGCCAGGAATGCCTTGTCGGCGTCGCCGTCCAGCAATTTCAGGGCCTCGTCGACCTTGTTCTGGGCAGCCAGGACACGGGCCAGACGCTGACGGGCGATCTCGCCCAGTGTGTCGTCAGCCGGTTTGTCCATGATCGACTTGAGTTCGGCGGCAGCGTCATCCAGCTTGCCAGCCTCGACTGCGACCTTGGCCACGAACAGGCTGCCATACTGGGCATAAGCAGTACCGCTAAACTCGTTCTTGAGCTTGCCGGACAACTCCGCGACCTTGGCCGCATCAGGCTGACCGCTTGGCGTCAGGGTGGTTTCCAGCAGGGCCTGATAGAGGTTCGAGGCGCCTTGCGACTGGTTGCCCTGGTACTTCTGGAATGCTTGCCAGCCGAACACTATTACCAGTGCCAGCAGGCCGCCGGTTACCAGCGGCTTGCCGTTACGCTGCCACCAGTCTTTGAATGCTGCCAGCTGTTCATCATCGCTACTCGACACCCCAATACTCCTTTTCACCAAATCGGCTGTTGACCCGCTTCACGCCTGCGCGAGGGAAGCTTCCAGGTGCTCTGCCAGAGCATCCCAGGCAATGTTTTGTTGTTCGCCCTGGCCACGCAGGGGTTTGAAACCTACCACTTGTTGTGCCAGTTCGTCGTCCCCCAGGATCAAGGCGAACAGCGCGTTACTCTTGTCGGCTTTCTTGAACTGACTCTTGAAGCTGCCAGCGCCTGCGTTAACTTGCAGGCGCAGGTTCGGCAGGCGGTCACGAAGACGCTCGCTCAGGGCCAGGCCCGCCAGCTCTGCCTGCTCACCGAAGGCGCAGAGGTAGACATCAACCTGACGATTGATCGACTCAGGCACCTGTTCCAGGGTTTCCAGCAGCAGGATCAGGCGCTCGATACCCATGGCGAAACCAACGCCAGGGGTCGGCTTGCCGCCCATCTGCTCGACCAGGCCGTCGTAACGGCCACCGGCGCAGACAGTGCCCTGAGAGCCGAGCTTGTCGGTGACCCACTCGAATACGGTCTTGCTGTAGTAATCCAGGCCACGCACCAGCTTGGTGTTGATCACGAACGGAATACCGGCGGCATCCAGACGCGCCTTGAGGCCTTCGAAATGGATCCGTGACTCTTCGTCCAGGTAGTCTTCGAGCTTCGGTGCGCCGACCAGTACCGCCTGGGTATTGGCGTCCTTACTGTCGAGGATGCGCAGCGGGTTGCTCTTCAGGCGACGCTGACTGTCTTCGTCCAGCTGCTCCAGGCGCGCCGAGAGAAACTCGACCAGCGCATCACGGTAGCGGGCACGGGCTTCGCTAGTGCCCAGGCTGTTGAGTTCGAGCTTGACCGCGTCACGGATACCCAGCAGGCCCCACAGGCGCCAGGTAAGCACGATCAGTTCGGCATCGATGTCCGGACCGTCGAGGTTGAAGACTTCAACGCCGATCTGGTTGAACTGGCGATAACGGCCCTTCTGTGGGCGCTCGTGGCGGAACATCTGGCCGATGTACCAGAGTTTCTGCACCTGGCCACCACCGCTGATGCCGTGTTCGAGCACGGCACGCACGCAGGCTGCGGTGCCTTCAGGGCGCAGGGTCAGAGAGTCACCGTTGCGGTCGGCAAAGGTATACATCTCTTTTTCGACGATGTCGGTCACTTCACCGATCGAGCGTTTGAACAGTTCGGTGAACTCGACGATCGGCGTGCGGATCTGCCGATAGCCGTAGGTGTCCAGCAAGCCGGCCACGGTGCTCTCGAAGTAGCGCCACAGCGGGGTCTGCTCGGGCAGGATGTCGTTCATGCCACGGATGGCTTGTAGCGATTTACTCACGAAAAATCCTTACGAATCTGGGTGTCAGCCACGGGCGATCAGCGCCGCGTCGGCTTCGGCCTTTTCGGCCGCTTTCTGGCGGATGAGCCTTTCCAGCTCATCGACCAGGTTGTCATTGGTCAGCTTCTGCGCAGGCTTGCCATCGATGTAGATCAGGTTCGGCGTGCCGCCGGTCAGCCCCACATGGGCTTCCTTGGCTTCGCCAGGACCATTGACCACACAACCGATCACTGCCACGTCCATCGGGACCAGCAAGTCTTCCAGGCGCCCCTCCAGCTCGTTCATGGTTTTCACCACATCAAAGTTCTGCCGCGAGCAACTCGGGCAGGCGATGAAGTTGATGCCACGCGAACGTAAGTGCAGGGACTTGAGGATGTCGTAACCGACTTTTACTTCCTCAACCGGGTCTGCTGCCAGGGAGATACGAATAGTATCGCCAATCCCTTCGGCGAGTAGCATACCGAGGCCAACCGCGGATTTCACCGTACCCGAACGCAGGCCACCGGCTTCGGTGATGCCCAGGTGCAGTGGTTGGATGATCTGCTTGGCCAGCAGGCGGTAGGCTTCGACGGCCATGAACACGTCGGAAGCCTTGACGCTGACCTTGAAATCCTGGAAATCCAGGCGATCCAGGTGCTCGACGTGACGCATGGCCGATTCGACCAGCGCCGCTGGGGTCGGCTCGCCGTATTTTTTCTGCAGGTCTTTTTCCAGGGAACCGGCGTTGACGCCGATGCGGATTGGAATGCCGCGGTCACGGGCCGCGTCGACCACTGCGCGCACACGGTCTTCACGACCGATGTTGCCCGGGTTGATCCGCAGGCAATCGACACCCAGCTCAGCCACGCGCAAGGCAATGCGGTAATCGAAGTGGATATCGGCAACCAGCGGTACGCTGACCTGTTGCTTTATTTTGCCAAAGGCTTCGGCCGCGTCCATGTCCGGTACCGAGACACGGACGATATCGACGCCAGCATCAACCAGGCGGTTGATCTGCCCGACGGTAGCGGCAACGTCATTGGTGTCGGTGTTGGTCATGCTCTGCACGGCGATAGGGGCATCGCCGCCAACAGGAACATTACCTACCCAGATTTTTCGCGATTCGCGACGTTTGATCGGTGATTCGCCGTGCATGACTTATTGTCCCAACTTCAGGCGAGCAGTCTCGCCACTGGTGAACGGCGCAACGTCAACAGGCTGGCCGTTGTAGCTGACCTGCACGCCCCGGGCAAAGCCCAGACGCACCGCAAACGGCGGCTTGCCGGTCAGGTCCAGGCTGTCGCCCTTGCGCTTGATGGCGCTGAACAGCACTTTGCCATTACCGTCGGTGACCGAAGTCCAGCAATCGGCGGTGAATTGCAAGTGCAGTTGACCGCTGCCAGCCGCTGCTGGTGCTGGTGCTGGTACCCCAGGGGTGGCAACAGGAGCGGCCGCAGCCACTGCCGGCGCGACAGGCGCGGCAACCGCAGGGGCCGGTGCAGCAACGGCCGCCGGGGCTGCCGGGGCAATGGGTGCGATGGCTGTCGGGGTGACAGGAGCCACTGCAGTACTGGTGGATGTTTGTGGTGCAGCTGCGTCTTGCCCAGGCTCAGCGCTGACAGGCGCCTGCTCGAGATCCAGCGGAGTGCTATGCGGCTGCTGGGCAGCGTTGACCGCCTGGTCTTCCGGCTCGTCCAGTGGATGAATTTGCGTAGTGCCGTCGGCGCTTTCGACTTCGACATGCTCAAGGGCCATATTGACCAGGTCCTTGCTGCGCTGGCTGCTCTGGTCTTGCCACCAGAAGAAGCCACCACCAATCACCACCACCAACAGCAACAGGCTGACGATGCGCAGGATGTTATGTGACAGCCGCACCGGCTCTTCGATGCGCCCCAGCGCATGCACGTCGCTACCTTGGGCATGGGTGCCGGTGCACTGATCGAAGGCTTGCACCAAGGTAGCCTGGTCCATGTCCAGTAGCTTGGCATAAGCGCGGATGTAGCCACGGGCAAAGGTGTGCCCCGGCAGCTTGTCGAAGGCGCCGGTTTCAAGGTTATTCAGGGAACTCACGGTCAGGTTCAGCTTGCGTGCCACCTCGGCCTGCGACCAGTCCCTGCTTTCACGGGCCTGACGCAGAATGTCACCTGGATTTTCGCGAGTCGCTGCTGCTAATTCGGGATGCGCCGCTTTCATCATTGCTCCGACAGGTATTGCTGATATTCCGGCGTACCGGGATAAAGTCGTTGTAATTGCAGGCCCAGATCGGCGGCCTTGTTCCGTTCTTCGAAAACGTTGGCTAGGCGATTGCCCAGCAATAAGCTGCGGGCACTGTGGTCGCTCAGCTGGCTGAAACGATCGTAGTAGTCGCGGGCCGGCACATAATGCCTGTCTTCGTAAGACAACTCAGCCATTTCCAGCAACGCACGTGGTTGCTGCTGATTGAGTCGCAAAGCTTTTATCAGGTATTCCTGGGCCTGGTCGCGCTGGCCAAGCCGCAGGGCGGTCAGACCGAGGTTCTCGAATACCCGTGAACGCTCAGGATACAGGGTATCGGCCGCCGCTTGGGCAAACATCTGCTGCGCCTGCGCGTATTGCCCCTGAGCATAAAGGAAACTGCCGTAATTGTTACGGGTCCGCGTATCGCTCGGGCGACTGGCCAAAGCCTTGAGGTAGTGACCGCGGGCCAGCTCAGGCTCGTCTTCGGCCTGATACAGCAAAGCCAGGGCGGCGTTTGCAGCGGCATCCTGGCTATCGAGATCGAGGGCTTTTTTCAGTGGTCCCTTGGCCTGTTCGGTCAAACCTTGTTGCAAATAACCCAAGCCCAATTGCACGTAAGCCTGCGCGGCCTGCGCCCGCCCTTCGCGGCTTGCCAACGCGTCCGAACTCCCGCCGGACACGCAGCCTGCAAGCAGGGCGAGCGACAGGATCGACAGCGCGACGCGCAAGGTCATGGAGTTCCTCTCTTCAGTTGCCAGCAGCGCTTTCTTGCACTTGCACATCACCGTCGGCGTTCAACTGACGTACGGCGATATAACGCTCGCTGCGGCGGGTGCGGTCCATCACCTGGCCGACCAGTTGGCCACAGGCCGCATCAATGTCTTCACCACGGGTGGTGCGCACTGTGACGTTGTAGCCGGCATGATGCAGGTGGTCCTGGAAACGACGGATAGCGTTGTTGCTCGGCCGTTCGTAACCGGAATGCGGGAACGGGTTGAACGGGATCAAATTGATCTTGCACGGTACGTTCTTGAGCAGCTCGGCCATTTCCACGGCGTGTTCGAGCTTGTCGTTGACGTCCTTGAGCAGCGTGTACTCAATGGTCAGCACGCGCTTTTCGCCGAGTTGCGACATGTAGTTCATGCACGCTTCGAGCAGCACTTTAAGCGGGTACTTCTTGTTGATCGGCACCAGTTCGTTACGCAGCGCATCGTTCGGCGCGTGCAGCGACAGGGCCAGGGAGACGTCAATGTGCTTGGCCAGTTCTTCGATCATCGGCACCACACCAGAGGTGGACAAAGTCACCCGGCGCTTGGAAATGCCGTAGCCGAGGTCGTCCATCATCAGGTGCATGGCAGCGACCACATTGTCGAAGTTCAGCAGCGGCTCGCCCATGCCCATCATCACCACGTTGGTGATAGCACGGTCGATCTTGGCCGGTACGGTGCCGAACGACTTGTTGGCAATCCACACCTGGCCGATCACTTCGGCGGCGGTGAGGTTGCTGTTGAATCCTTGCTTGCCGGTGGAGCAGAAACTGCAGTCCAGGGCGCAACCGGCCTGGGACGAGACACACAGGGTGCCACGCTTGCCCTGGGGGATGTAGACGGTCTCGACGCAGCTGCCGGACGCCACGCGCACCACCCATTTACGGGTGCCGTCGCTGGAGATGTCCTCGCTGACCACTTCCGGACCGCGAACTTCGGCAACCTCCTTGAGCTTTTCGCGCAAGGCCTTGCCGACGTTGGTCATGGCGTCGAAATCATCGACGCCAAAGTGGTGAATCCATTTCATTACCTGACCGGCACGGAAACGCTTCTCCCCGATAGAGTCGAAGAATTTTTCCATTTCCGGCTGGGTAAGCCCCAACAGGTTAGTTTTGCCAGTCGATGTCGTCATGGATTCACCCTCACCCGTAAGCTTTCGCTTAGCGAGTGGTTACCTCGGTAGCTGCGAAGAAGTAAGCGATTTCGCGAGCAGCAGCGGCTTCGGAGTCCGAACCGTGCACGGCGTTGGCGTCGATGGACTCAGCGAAGTCAGCACGGATGGTGCCGGCAGCAGCTTCTTTAGGGTTGGTAGCGCCCATCAGCTCACGGTTCAGAGCAATGGCGTTTTCGCCTTCCAGAACCTGAACAACAACTGGACCGGAGGTCATGAAAGCAACCAGGTCGCCGAAGAAACCGCGCTCGCTGTGCTCAGCGTAGAAACCTTCGGCTTCAGCTTTGGACAGTTGCTTGATTTTCGAAGCAACGATTTTCAGGCCAGCGTCTTCGAAGCGAGTGGTGATCTTGCCGATCACGTTCTTGGCAACGGCGTCAGGCTTGATGATGGAGAAAGTACGTTGAACAGCCATGGTGAAACTCCAGAAACGTTGAGTGAAGCGAAAAATTAAACCCGCGAATTATACGCGGGTTCCGGGGGATTGCCTAACCTGCCGAGCGCGCTCAGTCGGCTTCTTCGATCCAGGCCGCCTGAATGGCTTCGAGAACCTTCTCGCCGCCACGCTGCGGATCGTCACTGAATTCCGGCAAAGCCAGCACCCACTGGTGCAGATCGACGAAGTTCACATAACGAGGATCGACTTCCGGCTTGCTTTCGGCAAGCTGGATTGCAATTTCAAGTACATCAACCCATTTCAGGCTCATGTCAGCTCCAGATCAATGCGGCGCTTCGGCGGCGTGGTTGAGTGAGTACTTGGGAATTTCAACGGTCACGTCTTCGGTGCCGACCTTGGCCTGGCAGGTCAGGCGCGACGTAGGCTCCAGGCCCCAGGCGCGGTCGAGGTAGTCCTCTTCCAGCTCATCGGCCTCATTGAGCGAATTGAAGCCTTCGCGAATGACGCAATGGCACGTGGTGCAGGCGCAGACGCCGCCGCAAGCGCTTTCAATCTCGATGTGGTTGTCGTGCGCCACTTCTAGAATGGACTTACCTGTCTCAGCCTCCACCACCATGCCATCCGGGCAGAACTTCTCGTGGGGTAGAAAAATCACCTGCGGCATTGGTTACTCCTCGATCTCATTCAGGTTGCGCCCGGCCAACGCGGCTTTTACCGTCGAATCAAGGCGACGGGCGGCAAAGGCATCGGTCACCTGCGACAGACGCTTGGTCTGCTGCTCGATGGCTGCGCCATCGGTGCCGTTGATCAAATCACGCAAGTCTTGCATCTGTTGCTCGATAGCCAGACGCTCTTCGGCGTCCAGCAGACGCTCGCCATCGGCGTCCAATGCGCCCTGCACTGCCTCAAGCAGGCGCTCGGCATCGACCTGGTGTTCACGCAACTGGCGCGCAACCTTGTCGAAACCGGCATGTTCGAAGGAGTCCTTGAGCATGCGGGCAATTTCGCCGTCGGTCAGACCGTAGGACGGTTTGACCTGAATGCTCGATTCAACACCCGAACCCAGCTCACGCGCCGAAACACTTAGCAGGCCATCGGCGTCAACCTGGAAGGTCACACGAATTTTCGCCGAGCCGGCAACCATCGCCGGAATCCCGCGCAATTCGAAGCGTGCCAGGGAGCGGCAGTCACTGATCAACTCACGCTCACCTTGCAGGACGTGAATCATCATGGCCGACTGGCCATCTTTGTAAGTGGTGAATTCCTGGGCGCGAGCGACCGGAATGGTGGTGTTACGCGGAATCACCTTTTCCATCAGCCCGCCCATGGTTTCCAGCCCCAGGGACAGCGGAATCACGTCGAGCAACAGCAGCTCGCCACCATCGCGGCGGTTACCGGCCAGGGTATCGGCCTGGATCGCCGCACCGATGGCGACCACTTGATCCGGGTCGATTTCGGTCAACGGGGTACGGCCAAACAGCGCCCCGACAGCCTCACGCACGCGCGGCACACGGGTCGAACCACCCACCATGACCACCGCACCGACTTCTTTTAGCTCTATACCGCTATCACGAACCGCGCGACGGCAGGCCTTGAGGCTACGGGCGATCATCGGCTCGATCAGTGCATCGAAGGCACCCCGGGTCAGCTCGGCCTGCCAACTGCCATAGATGACCGATACCGAATCGGCATTGGTCAGGGCTTCTTTGGCGGCGCAAGCGGTTTGCAGCAGTTGGCGTTGGGCGCCCGGATCCAGGTCCGAGGACAGCCCGGCCTGCTCGACGATCCAGCTGGCAATTGCGTGATCGAAGTCATCGCCACCCAGGGCGCTATCGCCACCCGTGGCCAGTACTTCAAAGACACCGCCGGTCAGGCGCAGGATCGAGATATCGAACGTGCCACCACCGAGGTCGTAAATCGCCACCAGGCCTTCGGCGTTCTGGTCCAGACCATAGGCCACCGCTGCCGCGGTAGGCTCATTAAGCAGACGCAGCACGTTCAGCCCCGCCAGACGCGCAGCGTCCTTGGTGGCCTGACGCTGAGCATCGTCGAAATAGGCAGGCACCGTGATCACCGCACCGACCAGCTCGCCCCCCAGGGTCTCTTCTGCACGCTGGCGCAGGACCTTGAGGATATCCGCAGAGACTTCCACTGGGCTTTTCGGCCCCTGAATGGTGTCGATGAACGGCATGTGCGACTCACCGCCGACAAAGCGGTACGGTAGCTGCTCGCCCAGTTGCTTGACGTCCGCCAGGCCACGCCCCATCAGGCGCTTGACCGACAGCACGGTATTGAGCGGATCACTGGAAGCGGCGTCACGCGCCCCCTGACCGACATCAATGCGGTCAGCGTGATAGCGCACTGCCGAAGGCAGGATGACCCTGCCTTGGGCGTCAGGCAGGGGCTCGCTACGGCCGCTGCGCAGGGCGGCAACCAGAGAGTTGGTGGTACCAAGGTCAATACCCACCGCCAGGCGACGCTGGTGCGGTTGAGGGCTCTGACCGGGTTCGGCGATCTGCAGTAGGGCCATGCTTATCTGAATACCAGGGGTGCCGCCAGAAGCAGCACCGAGTTAATCGTCGAGGCGCTCTTCCAGCTGGCGCACTTCATAGGCGAGCTTGTCGAGAAACTGCATGCGGCGCATCAGGCGTTCGGCCTGTTCACGCTGCGCAGGATCATCCCAGCAGGCGGCGAAGTCCTCGTTGAGCGCTTCCTGGGCGACTTTCAAGCGGCGCTTGAAGGTGGCAACGCCATCGAGGTCGGCACTGTCCTGCAGATCTTCGAGTTCTTCGCGCAATTGCATCTGCTGCAGGAGAAACTCGGGATCGTGGACGGTGACTTCCTGCGGCACTTCATGACCGCCGATCGCCAACAGGTAGCGGGCACGCCGGGGCGCGCTCTTGAGTGTCTGGTAGGCTTCGTTGAGCGCAGCCGAACGCTCCAGCGCAATGCGCTGCTCACGTTCGGAAGCGTCGGCGAAGCGATCCGGGTGAACCTCACGGGCCAGCTCGCGGTAGCGAACGGCCAACTTGTCGAGATCCAGACGGAAGCCAGGTTGCAGGTCAAACAGGGCGAAATGACAAGGAGTACCCACGCGCAGCCTCAGACGTTGAAGCTTTCGCCGCAGCCACACTCACCGCGCACGTTGGGGTTGTTGAACTTGAAGCCTTCGTTCAACCCTTCCTTGACGAAATCCAGCTCGGTGCCGTCGAGGTAAGTCAAGCTTTTCGGGTCGATGATGACCTTCTCGCCATGGCTTTCGAAGACCTGGTCTTCGCTGTCCGGCTGGTCAACGAACTCCAGCACATAGGCCAGGCCCGAGCAGCCGGTGGTACGCACGCCAAGGCGAATACCAACACCCTTGCCGCGACCTTCGAGGGAGCGCCGCACATGGTTGGCGGCGGCTTCTGTCATGCTGATAGCCATCGAGACTCCTTACCTGCAACAGGCGAACTTAGAGCAAACCTTTCTTCTGCTTGTAATCGCGTACGGCCGCCTTGATGGCGTCCTCGGCGAGTACCGAGCAGTGAATTTTCACCGGCGGCAACGCCAGTTCTTCGGCCAGCTGGGTGTTCTTGATGGTTTCAGCTTCGTCCAGCGTTTTACCCTTCATCCACTCAGTGGCCAGGGAGCTGGAGGCGATAGCCGAACCACAGCCGTAGGTCTTGAACTTGGCATCTTCGATGACGCCTTGCTCGTTGACCTTGATCTGCAGGCGCATCACGTCACCGCAGGCCGGAGCACCGACCATGCCGGTACCGACATCCGGGTCCTCGGCGTCCATCTTGCCGACGTTGCGTGGGTTTTCGTAGTGGTCGATGACCTTTTCACTGTAAGCCATGGTGCAATTCCTTCCTCATCAGAGAGCCGCTCTTGCCGGCGACTACTTAGTGCGCAGCCCACTCGATCTTGGAGATGTCGACGCCGTCTTTGTACATATCCCACAGCGGCGACAGTTCGCGCAGCTTGGTTACGGCCTCGCAAACTTTCTGCGCGGCGTAGTCGATTTCTTCTTCGGTGGTGAAACGACCGAAGGTGAAGCGAATCGAGCTGTGTGCCAGCTCGTCGTTGCGGCCCAGGGCACGCAGCACGTAGGACGGCTCCAGCGAAGCCGAGGTGCAGGCCGAACCCGAAGACACTGCCAGGTCCTTGAGGGCCATGATCAGCGACTCGCCTTCAACGTAGTTGAAGCTCAGGTTCAGGTTGTGCGGGATGCGCGCGGTCATGCTGCCGTTGATGTACAGCTCTTCCAGGGCTTCAACCTGCTGGTAGAAGCGGTCGCTCAGAGCCTTGATGCGCAGGTTTTCGCTGGCCATCTGCTCTTTGGCAATGGCGAAGGCTTCGCCCATGCCGACGATCTGGTGGGTAGCCAGGGTGCCCGAACGCATGCCGCGCTCGTGACCACCACCGTGCATGGTGGCTTCCAGGCGTACGCGAGGCTTGCGGCTGACGTACAGCGCGCCAATGCCTTTTGGACCGTAAGTTTTGTGTGCCGAGAACGACATCAGGTCGACTTTCAGCTTTTGCAGGTCGATTTCGACCTTGCCAGTGGACTGAGCGGCGTCGACGTGGAACATGATGCCGCGGGCGCGGGTCAGCTCGCCGATGGCAGCGATGTCGTTGATGGTGCCGATTTCGTTGTTCACGTGCATGACCGACACAAGGATGGTGTCGTCACGCAGGGCTGCTTCAATCATGGCCGGCGTGATCAGGCCATCGGCGCCGGGCTCGATGTAGGTCACTTCGAAGCCTTCACGCTCCAGCTGACGCGTGCTGTCCAGCACAGCTTTGTGCTCGATCTTGGAAGTGATCAGGTGCTTGCCCTTGGTGCTGTAGAAGTGCGCGACACCCTTGATTGCCAGGTTGTCGGACTCGGTGGCACCGCTGGTCCAGACAATTTCCCGCGGATCGGCATTGACCAGGTCAGCGACCTGGCGACGGGCATTCTCGACCGCTTCTTCGGCTTTCCAGCCAAAGACGTGAGAGCGCGACGCCGGGTTACCGAAGTTTCCGTCGACCAGCAGGCAGTCGCTCATCTTCTGGGCAACGCGTGGGTCGACCGGTGTGGTCGCGGAGTAATCGAGGTAGATCGGCAACTTCATTGAATATCTCCTATCAGGCGGTCGCGCCGCGCGTCGAAACGGTCATTCGACGGCTGACGTCTCAATCTTGTCCAGCTGCGGTGCCCGGCCTGCTATACGACGCAGATCCTGGCGCTGGGCGACTTCTTGTACCTCACGGCGAGTAACAAGGTCAGCCAGGCTGATGCCGCTGAGAAACTCGTGAATCTGCTGGCTCAGGTCACACCACAAGTGGTGGGTCAGGCAGGTATCGCCAGCGTGGCAATCACCCAGCCCCTGGCAGCGTGTGGCGTCGACCGATTCGTTGACCGCGTCGATGACCTGGGCAACCTGAATGCTCTCCATGCTTCGCGACAGCTGATAGCCGCCGCCAGGGCCGCGCACACTGGAAACCAGGCTGCTGCGGCGCAGCTTTGCAAACAGCTGCTCCAGATAAGAGAGGGAGATGCCTTGGCGCTCGGAAATGTCGGCCAGAGACACCGGCCCATGCTGCGCGTGCAACGCCAGGTCGAGCATGGCGGTCACGGCGTATCGGCCTTTTGTAGTCAGTCGCATGGCTAGTAGGTACCACGGGGTTACGGGATGGGAGCGAGTATGCTATTCCCGAGCATTTAAGTCAACTATAAGACCTAGTGCTTTAGTCGGGATTAGCGTAAGACGGCGGCCGAATGATAGCAAACTAAGGGGCGTCTGCGCACGCCCCTTCTGTCAATGCGCCGACGCGTCGCTACGGGCTTCATCCTTGATCTGGGCGAAGTCTTCTTCACGCAAGGCCGGCAGGTCTTTGGCGCAGTAATCGCTGCCCAGATTCTTCAGCGCACCGCACATGTCCTCAAGGCGCCCATCCACCGCTTGCAGGTGATCGAGTAACTGACCAATGGCGCGCGCCACCGGGTCCGGCATGTCTTCGCTGACACCATAGGCGTCAAAGCCGATCTTCTCGGCCATGGCCTTGCGCCTGGCTTCGACCTCGGCGTCAGTCTTGACGATGATCCGCCCCGGAATCCCCACCGCCGTGGCGCCCGCCGGCACAGCCTTGGTGACCACAGCATTGGAGCCGATCTTAGCCCCAGCACCGACAGTGAACGGCCCCAGCACTTTGGCCCCGGCCCCCACCACCACACCATCCTCCAGGGTCGGATGGCGCTTGCCCTTGTTCCAGCTGGTACCGCCCAGAGTCACACCCTGGTACAGGGTGACATCGTCACCGATCTCAGCGGTTTCGCCGATCACAATGCCCATGCCATGGTCGATAAAGAAGCGCCGCCCCACCTTGGCACCGGGATGAATTTCGATACCGGTCATCCAGCGCCCGAAGTTCGATACCAATCGGGCCAGCCACTTCCAATCACGCTTCCACAGCGCATGGGCCGCGCGGTGCAGCCAGATCGCATGCATGCCCGGGTAGCAGGTCAGCACGTCAAAGGCATTGCGCGCCGCCGGGTCACGGTGGAAAACGCTCTGGATATCTTCACGCAGACGCTCGAACATTTACTGATCCTTGCGCTTATGCGGCTCGCCACGGGCCACTTTCTGGGTTTCCGTGAGGATGCCGCGCAAAATACTCATTTCCGAACGGTTGACCGAGCTGCGTCCGTACAGCCGACGCAGGCGTGGCATCAGGTGCTTTGGCTTCTCCGGGTCGAGGAAGCCGATGTCGACCAGGGTCTTTTCCAAGTGTTCGTAGAACAGCTCCATTTCATCCATGGTCGCCAGCTCACTGCTGCGCACCGAAGTCACTTCGAATTTTTCCACTTTCGACGGCTGCCCTTCAGCGGCCAGCCAGGCCATACGCACTTCATAGGCCAGCACCTGGACCGCGGCTCCCAGGTTCAGCGAACTGAAGTCGGGGTTTGACGGGATGTGCACATGAAAGTGACAGCGCTGCAGCTCCTCATTAGTGAGGCCTGCGTATTCACGACCGAACACCAGAGCGATCTCCTCACCCTGGGCGGCGTGCTCGATGACCTTGCTGCCGCATTCACGCGGGTCGACCAACGGCCAAGGGATACGTCGCTCGCGAGCACTGGTGCCAAACACCAGACTGCAGCCGACCAGCGCCTCTTCCAGGGTGGCGACCACTTGCGCACCGGCCAGCACATCATTGGCACCCGACGCACGGGCATCAGCCTCGTGCGAGGGGAAATCCTGTGGGTCGACCAGCACCAGGCGCGACAAGCCCATGTTTTTCATGGCACGCGCAGCGCCGCCGATATTGCCGGGGTGGCTGGTATTGACCAGAACAACACGAATATTTTGCAGCAAGGCGAGCGCTCACAGACACGGAATAGAGGGTGCAAATCTTACAGAAGCGACCGACTTTACGCTACGAAAGCAAATGTGGCCCTTCTTCGCGCAAAGTTTTCTGCTAGAATGTTCGGCTTTCTTTAACGACCCAGGTGAAACGTCCATGCAGCCCATGCTGAATATCGCGCTGCGCGCCGCCCGCAGCGCCAGTGAATTGATTTTCCGCTCCATCGAGCGCCTGGATACCATCAAGGTTGATGAAAAAGACGCCAAGGATTACGTCTCGGAAGTCGATCGTGCGGCGGAGCAGAGCATCATCAATGCCCTGCGCAAGGCTTACCCGAACCACTCCATCTACGGCGAAGAAACCGGCCTGCACGCTGGCAACGGCGAAGAAGGCAAGGACTACCTGTGGATCATCGACCCACTGGACGGTACCACCAACTTCCTGCGTGGCGTTCCACACTTTGCTGTCAGCATTGCCTGCAAATACCGTGGCCGCCTTGAGCACGCCGTGGTGCTTGACCCTGTCCGCCAGGAAGAATTCACCGCCAGCCGTGGCCGTGGCGCCCAACTGAACGGCCGTCGCCTGCGCGTCAGCCCACGCACCAGCCTGGAAGGCGCACTGCTGGGCACCGGCTTCCCGTTCCGCGACAACCAAATGGCTGACCTGGACAACTACCTGGGCATGTTCCGCGCCCTGGTTGGCCAGACTGCTGGCATCCGCCGTGCCGGTGCGGCCAGCCTCGACCTGGCTTATGTCGCCGCTGGTCGTTTCGATGCCTTCTGGGAATCGGGCCTGTCGGAATGGGACATGGCTGCAGGCACCCTGCTGATTCAGGAAGCCGGCGGCCTGGTGAGCGACTTCACCGGCGGTCACGACTTCCTCGAGAAGGGCCACATTGTTGCCGGTAACACCAAGTGCTTCAAAGCCGTCTTGACGGCCATCCAGCCGCACCTGCCGGCCTCGATCAAGCGCTAAGTTTCGATCAGGCACAAAAAAGCACCCCTCGGGGTGCTTTTTTATTGCCTGCAGGAGCAGACTCATCCGCTCCTACGAAAAACGCGCAGTTACTGACCCGGCTGCGCCTGACTCAGCACCAGCTTGCCCTCTTTATCCAGCGGGATCTGCGAGCCCGGGTCACGGTCCATACGGATCTGCCCGACCTTGTCGCCAATCGAATACTTCACGTCATAACCCACAACCTTCTCGCTCAGGTCATTGACCGTGTTGCAGCGTGTTTGTGTGGTCGTGTAGGTATCACGCTCCTGCATGCCTTCCTGCACCTTGTTACCGGCATAACCACCGCCGACCGCACCGGCGACCGTGGCAATCTTCTTCCCGGTACCGCCACCAATCTGGTTACCCAACAGGCCACCCGCCAGAGCGCCGACCACGGTACCGGCAATCTGATGCTGATCCTTCACCGGAGCCTGACGCGTAACAGTCACGTCTTTGCACACTTCGCGCGGGGTCTTGACGGTCTGCTTGACCGGTTGCACCGCCAGCACTTCAGCATACTCCGGCCCACTCTTGACCAGATTGTAGGTGGCCACAGCACCTCCGGCGGTAACACCGACTGCACCCAGAACCGCACCCACCAGCATTGACTTGTTCACGTGAACCTCCTGATCGTACCTGCGGGAACATTGCCCGCCTTCTCCCTGCCTTGGAGCATAAAAAAAGGCGCGAGTTCAATTCTCGCGCCTTCTTCTATGACGAACAGTGTGGGGAAAAACCTTATGGGAGGTCGTCCACACCCTCAGCCTTGGCCGGGGGAATCAGGTCTTCGCTGTTCAGGTTCAGCCAGATCAGCACCACGTTAGCGATGTAGATCGACGAGTAGGTACCCGCCATGACACCGATGAACAGTGCTAACGAGAAGCCCCACAGGTTGTCACCACCGAAGAACAGCAGCGCTGCAATGGCCAGCAAGGTCGACACCGAAGTGGCCACGGTGCGCAGTAGCGTCTGGGTGGTCGAGATGTTGATGTTCTCGATCAGCGAAGCCTTGCGCAGCACACGGAAGTTCTCGCGCACCCGGTCAAATACAACGATGGTGTCGTTGAGCGAGTAACCAATGATCGCCAACACCGCCGCCAGCACCGTCAGGTCGAAGGTGATCTGGAAGAACGACAGGATACCCAGGGTCACCACGACGTCGTGGATCAGCGACAGGATCGCACCCAAGGCGAATTTCCACTGAAAGCGGAACGCCAGGTAGATCATGATGCCGCCCAGGGCCAGCAACATGCCCAGGCCACCCTGATCGCGCAGCTCCTCACCTACCTGTGGACCGACGAACTCAACGCGCTTGACCACCGCCGGGTTGTCGCCACTGACTTTCTGCAGGGCTTCGGAAACGCGATTACCGAGCATCGGGTCGTCGCCTGGCATACGCACCAGCAGGTCGGTGGTAGCGCCGAAACTCTGCACCACAGCGTCCTCGAAACCGGCCTTGACCAGCTCTTCACGCACCTGCCCAAGGTTGGCCGGACGCTCGTAGGTCAGCTCGATGAGCGTACCGCCGGTGAAGTCCAGGCCAAAGTTGAGGCCTTTATAGAACCAGCTAAACAACGCCAGCACGGTAAGAAGCAGGGTGATGCCGAACGCAACGTTGCGCACACCCATGAAGTTAATGGTACGTAACATGGCAGCCCCTTAAACCCACAACTTCTTGATATCACGCCCACCGCAGGTCAGGTTGACCATTGCGCGGGTAACCATGACGGCCGTGAACATCGAGGTGAAAATCCCGAGGGACATGGTAACTGCGAAGCCCTTGACCGGGCCGGTACCCATGGCGAAGAGGATGCCGCCGACCAGCAAGGTGGTCAGGTTGGCATCGACAATCGCCGAGTAAGCACGGTTGAAGCCTTCATGAATAGCGCGCTGCACCGACATGCCATTGGCCAGCTCTTCGCGGATCCGCGAGAAGATCAGCACGTTGGCGTCGACCGCCATCCCCATGGTCAGAACGATACCGGCAATACCCGGCAGGGTCAGGGTTGCACCCAGCAAGGACATCAGCGCCAGCAGCATGACCATGTTACCGGCCAGTGCGACAGTGGCAATTACACCGAAGAAGCGGTAGATGGCCATGATGAACAGCGAGACGAACAGCATGCCCCACAGCGACGCATCGATACCCTTGGTGATGTTGTCAGCACCCAGGCTCGGGCCGATGGTGCGCTCTTCAGCGAAGTACATCGGTGCCGCCAGGCCACCAGCACGCAGCAGCAGGGCCAGCTCCGAGGATTCGCCTTGACCGTTCAGGCCGGTAATACGGAACTGACTACCCAGCGGCGACTGAATGGTCGCCAGGCTGATGATCTTCTTCTCTTCGGTGAAGGTCTGGACAGCGACATCTTTCTCTACGCCTTCAACCATCTGCTTGACGTAACGAGTGGTCGGACGCTGCTCAATGAAAATCACCGCCATGCTACGACCGACGTTGCTGCGGGTCGCACGACTCATCAGCTCGCCACCGTGGCCATCCAGACGGATGTTCACCTGTGGACGGCCCTGCTCGTCAAAGCTGGCCTGGGCATCTGTCACCTGGTCACCAGTGATGATCAAGCCACGCTCGACAGCTGCAGAGCGACCACCTTCACGGAACTCGAAGGTTTCGGTGGTGGCTTTCGAAGCACCCGGCTCAGCGCCCAGACGGAATTCCAGGTTGGCGGTTTTACCGAGGATACGCTTGGCCTCGGCAGTGTCCTGCACGCCTGGCAGCTCGACCACGATGCGGTTGGCACCCTGGCGCTGAACCAGCGGCTCGGCTACGCCCAACTCGTTGACCCGGTTACGCACCGTGGTCAGGTTCTGCTTGATCGAGTATTCACGGATTTCCGCGACCTTGGCCGGGGTAATCGCCAGACGCAGCACCGACAGGCCATTACGCTCGGTGGCGGTCAGTTCGAAATCGTTGAAATTCTTGCGGATCAGGCTGCGCGCCTGTTCGCGGGCGTCTTCATCGGAGAAGCCCAGTTGAATGCCGCCATCTTGTTGCGGCAGGCTGCGATAGCGCACGCGCTCTTTGCGCAGCAGGCTTTTGACTTCGCCTTCGTAGACCTTCAGGCGAGCCTGCATGGCTTTGTCCATGTCTACTTCGAGGAGGAAGTGCACACCACCGGACAGGTCCAGACCCAGCTTCATCGGGCCTGCGCCCAGGTTGCGCAACCATTGCGGAGTGGTCGGAGCCAGGTTCAGTGCGACTACGTAGTCATCGCCCAGTGCCTTGCGCACAACATCCTTGGCTGGCAGTTGATCTTCCTGTTTGGTCAGACGCACCAGCGCGCCTTTGCCCTTCTCGCCCAGGCTCGCGGCCTTGACCTGGATACCGGCCTCGACGAGCGCTTTGCTCACGCGATCGAGATCCGCCTGAGTGACCTGCAGCGCCGTACTGGCACCGCTGACCTGGACGGCCGGATCATCAGGGTAGAGGTTGGGAGCGGAATAAATAAAACCGATCGCCAGTACCACCAGGATCAGTGCGTATTTCCACAGAGGGTATTTGTTCAGCATCACGCCGCCCGTTCAAGACGCGGGGCGCCTTGCGCGCCCCGTCGATTGGTAAAAAACTGAAACTTAGATCGCTTTGAGCGTACCTTTTGGCAGGGTCGCGGCAACGGCGCCCTTCTGGAACTTCAGTTCAACGTTGTCGGACACTTCCAGGACCACGAAGTCATCGGCAACTTTGACGATCTTGCCAGCGATACCGCCGTTGGTGACAACTTCATCACCTTTTTGCAGGTTGCTCAGCAGGTTTTTCTGCTCTTTGGCACGTTTGGCCTGTGGGCGCCAGATCATCAGATAGAAGATGACCAGGAAGCCAACCAGGAAAATCCACTCAAAACCGGTTCCGGCTGGGCCGGCGGCAGGGGCAGCGGCGTCCGCGTAAGCGGCAGGGATCAAAAAGCTCATTTAGCACTCCAGTTGCAATCAGTACTTGTTAGGGATCGACAAAACGTCAGTCCAAGGGCGGCACAGGCAGCCCGCGCTTGGCGTAAAAGGCATCGACAAAGACGGCCAATGTACCTTGTTGAATAGCCTCGCGTAAACCAGCCATCAACCGCTGGTAATGGCGCAAGTTATGGATCGTATTCAACATACTGCCCAACATTTCGCCGCACTTATCCAGGTGATGCAGATAAGCACGGGAGAAGTTCTGGCAGGTGTAGCAGTCACAGGTCGGATCCAGTGGCGAATCATCATGGCGATGGAACGCGTTGCGGATTTTGATCACGCCTGTATCGACAAATAGATGGCCATTGCGCGCATTGCGTGTGGGCATCACGCAATCGAACATGTCGACGCCGCGGCGCACACCCTCAACGAGATCTTCCGGCTTGCCTACCCCCATAAGGTAACGAGGTTTGTCAGCCGGCATCTGGCCTGGCAGGTAATCCAGCACCTTGATCATTTCGTGCTTGGGCTCGCCCACCGACAGGCCGCCGATGGCCAGGCCGTCGAAGCCGATCTTGTCCAGGCCTTCGAGCGAGCGCATGCGCAGATCCTGGTGCATGCCACCCTGAACGATACCGAACAGCGCTGCGGTGTTGTCACCGTGGGCATTCTTCGAGCGCTGGGCCCAGCGTAGCGACAGCTCCATGGAGATGCGCGCGACATCTTCATCGGCTGGGTATGGGGTGCATTCGTCGAAGATCATTACCACGTCGGAGCCCAGGTCACGCTGGACCTGCATCGACTCTTCCGGGCCCATGAACACCTTGGAGCCATCGACCGGCGAGGCGAAGGTCACGCCCTCTTCCTTGATCTTGCGCATGGCACCCAGGCTGAACACCTGGAAACCACCGGAGTCAGTGAGGATCGGGCCCTGCCATTTCATAAAATCGTGCAGGTCGCCGTGGGCCTTGATCACCTCGGTGCCTGGGCGCAGCCACAGGTGGAAGGTGTTGCCGAGGATCATCTGCGCGCCGATGGCTTCAATGTCGCGTGGCAACATGCCCTTGACCGTGCCATAGGTGCCCACCGGCATGAACGCCGGGGTTTCGACCACACCCCGAGGGAACGTCAGGCGGCCACGACGGGCCTTGCCATCGGTGGCCAGCAATTCGAAGGACATACGACAGGTGCGACTCATGCTTGATCCTCGGGGCCGCGCGGCGCCGGATTGCGGGTGATGAACATGGCATCACCATAACTGAAGAAGCGGTATCCGTTGTCGACCGCCGCCGCATAGGCAGCCATGGTCTCGGGATAACCGGCGAAGGCCGAAACCAGCATCAACAGCGTGGATTCAGGCAAATGGAAGTTAGTCACCAGGGCATCGACCACATGGAACGGCCGGCCCGGAAAAATAAAGATGTCGGTGTCGCCGCTGAACGCCTTGAGCACGCCGTCACGGGCGGCGCTTTCCAGCGAACGCACGCTGGTGGTACCAACAGCGATGACACGCCCGCCACGGGCACGACAGGCAGCGACGGCATCGACCACGCCCTGGTCAACCTCCAGCCACTCTTTATGCATGTGGTGGTCTTCAATACGCTCGACCCGCACCGGCTGGAAAGTGCCAGCGCCAACATGCAGGGTGACAAAGGCAGTTTCCACGCCCTTGACGGCGATCTTGCCCAGCAACTCTTCATCGAAGTGCAGACCGGCGGTGGGCGCTGCAACGGCCCCGGCACGCTCGGCATATACCGTTTGATAACGCTCGCGGTCGGCGCCCTCATCCGGACGGTCGATATAGGGTGGCAGCGGCATATGCCCCACGCGGTCGAGCAACGGCAACACTTCTTCGGCAAAGCGCAGCTCGAACAGCGTGTCGTGACGGGCGACCATCTCGGCCTCGCCACCACCGTCGATGAGAATCTGCGTACCTGGTTTTGGTGACTTGCTCGAACGCACATGGGCCAACACCCGATGACTGTCGAGCACCCGCTCAACCAGAATTTCCAGCTTGCCGCCGCTGGTCTTTTGGCCAAACAATCGCGCCGGAATTACCCGGGTATTGTTGAACACCATCAGGTCGCCCGGGCGCAGGTGCTCGAGCAAATCGGTGAACTGGCGATGAGCCAGCGCCCCGCTCGGCCCGTCCAGGGTCAACAGGCGGCTGCTATGGCGCTGCGCCAACGGATGGCGAGCGATCAGGGAATCAGGAAGCTCAAAGGAAAAATCAGCGACGCGCATGATGGTGTTCGGTTTGACAGGGCCGCAAAGTTTAGCCGAAAAGTCGAAAATTGACCATGAAACCTGATTGACCAACGGTAGAGGTCTCTCTATACTTCGCCGCCACAAGCCCTGATGGCGGAATTGGTAGACGCGGCGGATTCAAAATCCGTTTTCGAAAGGAGTGGGAGTTCGAGTCTCCCTCGGGGCACCAAATCGCAGTACACAGATATCCAAGGATGTCTGAGCAACACCCCCAAGAGCCCGCTAACTGCGGGCTTTTTGGTTTCTGGGGTTTAATCCCGACCATTGCCAAGCCACCCATCCATGGGCGTTACGCAAGCATCGAATCAAAAATCGACGGTCGCCGACAGCAGATAGGTGCGTGGCGTGGAGAGGGTCAGCCCCGGCTCGCTGTCGTCCGAAGCGCCAGCAGAGCTCCAATAGCGTTTGTCTGCCACGTTCTCGATGTTGGCGCGCAGGGTGACGTTCTTTTCATCGACCTTGAAGGCGTAGCGAGCGCCCATGTCCAAACGTTCCCAGGAATCAATTTCCTTGCCGTTGGCCTGGTCCAGATACTGCGAGCTGGAATAGATACCACGGCTGGTCAACGTCAGGCCCTGCACGCTCGGCACGTCCCACTCGGCACCCAGGTTGATGTTGTACTCGGGCGTGGCCGGGGCGCGGTTGCCATCGAAGGTGCCATTGGTGGTGTCAGTCAGTTCACTGTCGATGTACATCACGCCGCCGAGCAGACGAAAACCTTTGAGCGGTTCACCGAACACACTCACTTCCACACCCGTGTTCTCTCGCTTGCCGTTCGGGCCGAAAACGCGCGTCGTGGCGTTGGTCTCGTACGCAGGCTGTTTGATCCGGAACACCGCGGCGGTCACGGCAAACGCACCGGCGTCATACTTAGCGCCAACTTCGACCTGGCGGCTGATGAACGGCGGGAAGATCTCATCCTCGTTCAACGAAGTTGATGGCGCGATCTTGCCCTGGCTCAAGCCTTCCATGTAGTTGGCGTACAACGACAGTTCTTCGGTTGCCTTAAACAGGATGCCGCCTGACGGCGAAACCTTTTCCTCATCGTAAGCTGTGTCGCCTTTGACATCGTCCGACCAGTCATCAACCTTCACCCGCTGCCAGCGGGCGCCAAGTGTCAGCAGCAGTCGGTCGTCGAAGAAACCCAATGTGTCAGACAGTGCCACGCTACTGAAGCGGTTCTCGGTATAAACCTCGGGATCGAAGCGCGTGGGTCTGGCAGGCGTTGGTGTTTCCACCGGATCGTAGATGTTGCTAGGGGCTGCGGCATAGCGAGAACCGCCATTCTCGAAGTCCATGTAGAAGTAGCTGGCACCCAAGTTGACTTGGTGGCTCACCGGGCCGGTATGAAACCAGTTGCGCACCCCGGCTGTAGCCGTGCGGACATTTTCGTCACGGGTAAAGTCACGCGGTTGAACGCTGAAATCACCGGCATCATTGCTGACCGACACGGCATGGCGAAGAAACTCATGGTTGCTTTTACGTGCCCCCACACCGCCGTACAGCAAGACGGAATCGCTGACATCAAATTCGCCATTCACCGTACCGAAGGTGTCGTTGGTACTCGCCTTGCTCCAAGGCTGCGCATAGTTGTCGCGGACATCGCTGGCATGCGGAACCTGCGCCTTTGCATTGACCTGCACACGTTCTTGCGGCGCGTCGGTATCACGCTCGGTGCGGCCGATATCCGTCGACAGCCGCAGGCGCTCACCGCGAAAATCCAGGCCGAGGACGGCCAACTCGCGGTCGACACTCTGGTGATCCCAATCGGTATCGCCGGACTGTTTCACACCATTGAAACGTATGCCGAACTTGTTGTCTTCACCAAAACGGCGCCCGACGTCCACGGTACCACCGACCTGGCTGTCAGACGCGTAGCTCCCGGTGAACGAGGTGATGGGTTTGTCGGTCGCGCGCTTGGGCACCACGTTGATACCGCCCCCCACGCTGCCCCGCGGCGAGATGCCGTAGGTGAGCTGGCTCGGACCTTTGAGGATGTCGACGCGATCGGCCATTTCCATGTCGATCGTGTAGGTCGGCAGGACACCGTAGAGACCGTTGTAGGCGACATCACTGTTGAACAGGCTCAGCCCGCGAATAGTGAACTGCTCGTAACGCCCACCTGCCGGGTTGGTGGCGCGAACCGAGGGATCGTTGGCGATCAGGTCGCCCAGGGTACGCGCCTGCTGGTTCTTGACCACCTCGCTGGTGTAGGTGGTCATGCTGAACGGTGTTTCCATAAAATCATTGGAGCCCAGCAATCCTTGCGAACCACGGCGCGCGACCTGGCCACCGGCATATGGATAGCCGTGCTCCGAATCAAAGGTACCGACAATCGAGGTGGCCCCCAGTTGCAAGTTGCTGCCTTCTGGCGCCGGGGTCAGGATGTACGCTTGTTCACCCACCGGCTGCAGTTGCAGACCGGACCCCTGCAACAACCGCGCGAAACCTTCCTCGACCCCGTACTCGCCGGACAGACCATCGCTATTGCGGCCGCTGACCAAGGCCGGATCCACCGACAGGCTGACCCCGGAAAGCCCGGCGAAGCGGGTCAACGCGGCACTCAGACTGCCGGCCGGGACCTGATAACTGCGCCGCTCAGGGGTGTCGTCAGCCCAGCTCTGTGACATCAACAACGGAGTGGCACTCAGGCTCAACATGAAGCTCAACTGCAACAACGGACGCAAACGACTCGGGAATACTGCGGGCATTGGTAGAAGCTCTCGTTTTTTGTTCACTTACCTGGAATGACCAGCGAGGCGAAAAAAAGGGACAGGCTTCAGGCAGTATTTTTACGAGGAACCAGCGTTACCCAGAATCGGGTGCGTGACTGCACCTCCAGCGGCAGGCTCGCGGCCAGCAACGAAAGCACTCGATCAGTATTGTCGAGGCGGAAGCTGCCGGTAATGCGCAACGCTTCCAGCGCCGGATCCCAACGCAGCAGACCGGAACGATAACGGCTCAACTCGCGCAAGAAATCGCCCAACGGCTGGTTTTGTGCCATCAGCACGCCACTGCGCCAGTCGGGAAGCAATACATCGAACACCGCCACCGGCCCCGCACCACTGGCGTGCAGACTGAGCTGCTGCCCAGCTCGCAAGGTTATCGCCGGGCCTTGCGAGGGTTTGAGCTGCACCGAACCGCTGACCACCGAAACCCGGCAATCACGCTCGCTCAGGCGCACGCAGACTTCGCTGCGGCTGACGATGATGCGACCGTAAGGGGCCTGGATCGTCAAAGGCGCACTACCCGGCACCTTCAGCGCAATTTCGCCGCGTACCAGTGTTACCAGGCGGGCCGCGAGGTCAACATTCACCGCGCTGTCGGTATTGAGCTGCAACGAGCTGCCATCGGCCAACGGCAACTGCTTGAGTTCGCCAGTGCTGGTGCGCAGATCGGCGCGCCACATATCCAGCGGCAACTGACGGCTGATCAACCAGGCGGCCGGAACCAATGCCACCACCCCGAGCGCCTGCTTGAGCGCAGCGCGGCGTGCGGGATCCGGACGATCCAAGGTGGCCATCGCCAACGCCGAAGGCATGGCGCTGAAGCGCTGGCGTAACAATTGCGCCTTTTGCCATGCGTTTTCGTGGCTGCTGTGACTGATGCGCCAGTTGTGCAGGCGGACGTGATCGTCTGCGGTCGCATCACCGGATTCCAGCAGCGTCAGCCACTGCGCCGCAGCACGCGCGACTTCACGGGCTTCATTGGACGGTGCGGTACGCATCACAGATCCAGCAACAGGCAATGCTCATACGCCTGGGCCATGTAGCGCTTAATAGTGCGTTCGGACACTTTCAAGCGTTCGGCAATTTCCCGGTAGCCTAAGCCTTCGAGCTGACTCAACAGGAACGCACGGCGCACGGTCGGCGCCAGACCATCGAGCAATTCGTCCATTGCTTGCAGGGTTTCCAGCAGGACCCAGCGCTGCTCCGGCGACGGCACGTATTCTTCAGGCAGGTTCGCCAGGGCGTCCAGGTAGGCCTGTTCAAGGCTGCGACGGGTGTAGAAGTTGCTCAGCAGGCGTTTGCCGACGGTCAGCAAATATGCACGGGGTTCACGCATTTCCACGATTGACTGCGAACTGCCGAGCACCCGCAAAAAGGTGTCCTGACTCAGATCGGCCGCATCCCACGCATTGCCCATGCGCCGACGCAGCCAACTCTCCAGCCAGCTTCGGTGGTCACGGTATAGCGCGTGCAGGCTGTGCTCCGGTGGCGTCGCCGCTTCAATCATGACAAAGGACCCTGCGCGAAATTAGAACTCAAATGAGATTGATTCTAATTAATAACATTCCGCAACACAAAGACCTTTTAGAGCGGATGCGCTCACTCGATGCCAAAGAGAACATGACTTGATGACAACCCCTACCCCGGCAGCGACGCATCAAACCCAACGCACAGAAAAGCCGACTTCAATGTCAGCTTTTCTGTAGCCGCGACTTACTTCACCACCCCACACGCAATTCTCGCCCCACCTCCACCCAACGTCTGCGGGTGATCACTATGATTGTCGCCCCCGGCATGTACCATCAGTGCATGCCCCTTGAAGTCCTCAATGTTCAGACGAGGTGCCAGGACCGGATAGGTCGCCGTACCCTTGTCACTGACGTAAAGCGCCGGCAGATCGCCTTGGTGTCCACTGTCATCATAAGGCCCCTTGTGAAGCTTGCTGCTGCCCGGATCCCAATGCCCACCCGCAGCGCCAGCCGGCGTGTTCGTGCCTTCAACCATCGCCGCGGCGCAGGAAGGCTTTTCATGCAGGTGGAAGCCATGCACACCGGCTGGCAGGTCGCGCAGGTTCGGGGTCAACAAAGTGCCGTAGCGATTTTGCTCAAGGCTGATGGTGCCGATGGGCTTGGCGCTGCCGTCGGCTTTCATCAAGGCCATTTCGACTGTCTGCGCCTGAGCGGCAGCGGACGCGATCAATAACGTGGTGAACCAGAATACTTTCATGTGAAGACTCCATTGCCTGTCATGGGACCGAAGCGACCCACCTTAGCAATGGAGGCTGACTTAACACGCAGGGTTCCATTTCCAGGGTACTCAGCCACACCCAGGCCCCTCTCCCACAAAAACAGACAAGGCAGCACTACTTGTCGTAACCGCTGCCGAGCCACGAGCTCATCCAACCGCCCAATAAAAACCCCCTGCACCATCGGTAGCAGGGGGTCTCGATTAAGCCGAAATCGGACTAATCAGCGCGTCGCTAAAATCACTGCGGCTGAGGCAGTTTATCGATAGGACCGCAGCCGCCAATAACTTTAGAGATAGAAACCGAAGGGTGGAACAGGTAGTCATACGAGCAATTCTTTTGCTGGTTATATACCTGACCAGTGCAGCCGGACAGCAGGGCAACACCAGAAACCATGGCAGTAGCGACGGCTACTTTGAACAGCTTTTTCATACAAAAATCCTTTAATTTATGAAGCGCCATCATAGTGATGGCGGCGGGATTATACACAAAACCTCCCCGCAACTTGCTCTGGCCAATGGCGCAATCGGACTCAAGCACGGCGCAATCGACAAACCCACGCGCTAATGCACCTAGGTAATGTGACTTGGCCTTTTTCAACCGTGCATTCAGTCACGCGTCCCAAGATCAAATACAACGAGAATAAGCACAATGATCAGCCTGGGCTCCGAGGATTCGAAAGGTCAGTTGGCGCAGGGCTTCAAGCCTCGCCACGTCACTATGCTTTCAATTGCCGGCATCATCGGAGCCGGGCTGTTCGTCGGCTCCGGGCATGCGATTGCCGCCGCCGGTCCCGCCGCGATACTGGCCTATTTCTTGTCTGGCCTGCTGGTCATTCTGGTAATGCGCATGCTCGGCGAGATGGCCGTCGCTAACCCGGACACCGGATCGTTTTCCACTTACGCCGATCAGGCCATCGGGCCGTGGGCCGGGTTTACCATTGGCTGGATGTACTGGTGGTTCTGGGTACTGGTCATTCCTATCGAGGCCCTGGCCGCCGGGCATGTCCTCAATACCTGGTTTCCTCAGGTCGAGGCCTGGTTGTTTGCCCTGCTGTCGATCATTGCCTTGGCAGCAACCAATCTGTTCAGTGTCGCCAAGTACGGCGAATTCGAATTCTGGTTCGCCCTGTTCAAGGTGCTGGCAATCATCGCCTTCATCGGCCTCGGTGCTGCGGTGTTGGTCGGTTGGGTGCCGGACCGGGAAGTCAGCGGCTTCAGTCACCTGCTCGCTGAACACGGCGGTTTCGCGCCCAATGGCGCCTCGGCAGTGGTTGGAGCGTTCATTACGGTGATGTTCAGTTTTATCGGTATTGAGGCCGTAACCATCGCCGCCGCCGAGTCGCAAAGCCCGGCGAAGAATATTGCCAAGGCCACCCGCTCGGTGATCTGGCGAATCGGCGTGTTCTATCTGCTGTCGATCGCGGTGATTATTTCCATCGTGCCCTGGAATGATCCGCAACTGGCTTCGGTGGGGTCATACCAGCGAGCGCTGGAGCTGATGAACATCCCCCACGCCAAGTTCATGATGGATGTGGTGGTGCTGGTTGCCGTGGCCAGTTGCATGAACTCGTCGATCTACATCGCTTCACGCATGCTCTATTCCCTGGGCAAGCGCGGCGAGGCGCCCCGGCAGATCAAGGTCACCTCTAAAGCGGGGGTGCCCAGGGCGGCCGTTTTCGCCAGCACCGTGTTGGGTGCGGTGATCACCGTCGTCAGTTATTTCGCTCCGCCGAGCCTGTTTCAATTCTTGCTGGCCAGCTCAGGCGCCATTGCTTTGCTGGTGTACCTGGTCATTGCGATCTCGCAGTTGCGCATGCGCAAGAGGCTGCTGCGGCAAAACGTTCAACTCAACTTTCGTATGTGGCTGTTCCCCTGGCTTACCTACGCGGTGATTGCCTTCATCGTCGCCGCGCTCGGGGTCATGCTGGTGACGCCCGAACACCGGGCCGAGGTGACGACCACCATCGGCCTGGCGCTGATCATCTCATTGCTCGGCATTGTGCTGACCCGCCAGCACGGGCAACCGGCGCGAGTCAGCTCCACGGTTCAGTAAACCGTCACACAGCTCTTCAGCCCGATCCAGCTCATGTTCGCGGGCTGAAGTATCTCAGCGAGTTGAAGTAGGCATTAGGGAAAAGGTTGATGGTGTCAGCTACTTCGCTATTTCGTGTAGTCCTTTTCCCAAGCATAATCCGCGGGCATTGCAGCTGTTGCGCCCGCTTCGGTAGCTGCCTAGTCTTGGGCGGTCGTTGCCAATTCAACGACCGGTTTTGACAGACCGCTTCATACTTAGGCGCTACAACTGTCGCTATGGCAGCTGTACGTGGGGCACACTCGTGTGCGCCGGGTTCCTAAGTCCCTGGTCTGTCAACCCGCGTACGGCTGCCACCCATTCGTTTGACAGCGGTAAGTGGCAGCTCCACTGGCTTAGGAGTTGACCATGCTGAAAATCGTTCCCGATCCCCCGCTGCTTCCCACCGATTCCCCTCATTTCCTTGAAGACACCCTGGTCTATGCCTCAGAGCATCTGAGCTGCGCCCTGATCGTAAGCCAGCAAGCGGCGTTGCTTCACCCTGATGCGCACGGGCAAATACTTGTGCGTACAGCGGTGCATGAAATAGAGGCAGCGCGAAGACGCGTCGAGCTGGCGTTGGCTTGCATTCAGAGAAGTGGTTGATTGCGGGGATCACTTCATGACCTGGAAAACCGCTGGCGCAGTTGCCTTCGCCCATCATCAGCTGTTTCGCATCAACCCGGGCATTCCCGCTGAGCACGCACTAGAGCAGGCCTCGTTGCTCATGGCCTGCGTGAACAGGTTGACCGCAATGGGTGCCACGGATGAAGACCAGAGCCTGGTGTGGGCCGCGCATCTTCTCGGCGAAATGGCCAAGGCGATTGTTGATGACGTAAGCCTGGGTTTATCTCAATAGCGCTTGATGCTGGCCCAGGTCTGTCCTGGGCCAGCATTGCTCATGACGCTGCAGCGGAGCGAAAGTCAAAAACCTACCACCGTATAGGCAAATTCGTTCGGCCCACTGGCAATCCCGCAGGATGAGGAGTCAATCTGCATCCGGTCATCATCATGTACGATCAGCAAGTGTGCCTGATCTAGCACTTCCAGCCCTTCCGGTTTATTGACAAACTTCACCGGCAGACCATCTTCCGTGCGCACCAGTTGCGGCGACAAGCTGTCGCCTTCAAGCAACCCTCTCAAGGGTATCGACCAGAGGTAGCCACTGATGTTTTCTTCATCTTCAAAACTGGTCAATGCATAGAGGCGGTCTTGGTTGTAACGATCAAATTCAATAGACGACAGACCTAGATCCTGGGGTACTTGCTGAGTGTGGTGTGGCACGAACTCGAAGATCAGCTTGAACGGTGACGTAAACTGCAGCACACCGTTATCCAAGGAGAACGTGGTCGCCAATATCCGAAAAACTTCGCGGGCTTCCTTACGGTTTGCTCCTTGTTTGCGAATACCGACCAGTAAACGGTTACCCGGCGCGACGGACAGGCCTTCTACCTGAAAAAATTCTGCACCCAATGCTTGCGACATCTGCTCGCGTAAGGCCACTGAGCTGGCAACACCCTGGCGCACTGAGAGTGAGGCAATATCAACGCGTCCTGGGGCATCTGCAGGCCAGTAAACAATAGTGTTGTAATTATCGAACCCGGCATCACTGTCAGTACCCACCCTGCTGAACGCAGTACTGGCGATGACGTAACGGCCATCCAGCGTTGTGGTTAACGCTTCGAATTGCTGCGCCTGCTTGAGGACTGGAGCATTCAGGTACTCGGGAATAGCGTCAACAATTCGGTTGTTTTCCAGAGCCCGCGTGAAGATTGGAGAGCGTGAATTTCCCGGGAGCATTTTGTCATTGGCAAGTATGAGTGTGTCGCCCACCCTGGCGACGGCGGAAACCTCGCAAAGCACGCCACTGGTCTGACCAGGATCAAGGGCTTTGTCAGCACAAGTGGCAGTCGCATGCTCAAGCCACTTCACTCGCTCAGGTAGGGTTGAGGCGTAGGCGGAGGAAACACTCGAACTGATCAAGCCAACTAACATCAGCGTTTTGATATGCATAGTCATGACTCCTTGTCTGACGGGGGTACCGAAGCCCGGCCCTTGCACTATCACTGTTGCTCAACGTGCAGTTGAATCTGGAAACTTTTCAAGGTCCATTGAGACCTGGCCTGAGCGTGCTCAAGGCCAGTACTCATCACAACTCAACACCCATTCAGGGCTGCCGGGCGGCGTTCGCCTTCAAAAAAAAACGGCCGAATGCGCACCCCGATCACGTTGCCGGCATAGGCGGCGATCAACCACAACCAGCCATGCAGGCTTCCTGAGGCGATGCCGCTAAAGTACGCACCGATGTTGCAACCGTAGGCCAGGCGCGAACCGTAACCCAGCAGCAGACCGCCGATCACTGCAGCCACCAGCGAGCGCGTAGGGATGTTCAGATTGGGGGCAAAGCGACCGGCCAAGCCGGCAGCCAGTAACGCACCGAGGACAATACCGATATCCATCACCGTGGTGACATCCTCCCACAGCGGTGAGGCCAGCGCCTTAGCGTTAGCCGGCACCTGCCAGAACGCCCAGCTACCTACCTCTACACCCAGGCCACCGAGGGTTTTCGCGCCCCACAAGGCAAACGCCGAGGTGATCCCCCACGGGCGCCCAGCCAAGGCCAGGGTCACGTAGTTGAGCAAGGCCAGGGCTACAGCGCCCCAGAGCAACGGCCAAGGCCCTCGCAGAAAGCGTCGAAACCCTTGGCGTTCGCTGCGCGGAGCGGTTTCGAGCAGACCATGTCGACGACGCTCCAACAGCACGGTTAGCCAAGCAATCAGCGCGAATACAACCAGACTCACCAGCAAGGCTGGCAGCAGACCAAATTGCTGGACAATCGAAGTGGCCGGGAATGACGGCAGAGCGAACCACCAGTCAACATGATGAGTCGCTGTCACCGAACCGATGATGAAGAACAGCAAGGTCACCAGCATCCGTGCGTTACCGCCGCCCACAGTAAACAGGGTACCGGAAGCGCAACCGCCGCCCATTTGCATGCCGATGCCGAAGATGAAGGCACCGAACACCACCGAAACGCCTGCCGGCGCCACCAGTCCTTTAACCGGTTGACCGAACAAGGTTCCGGCATCCAGTGCCGGGAAGAACAGCAATACGGCGATGGTCAACATCACCATCTGCGCCCGCAGCCCGGCGCCACGGCGCTCGTTGATGAACACTCGCCAGGCGGAGGTGAAACCAAAGGCGGCGTGGTACAACGTCAGACCTAATGCGGCACCGACGATCAGCAGCAACACTTGATTGCTGCCGACATTGGCCTGGAGGAACAAGGCACCAATCAGCAGCAGTGCCAAGGCGAACAATGGCACACCGAAACGACGTTCAGGCACGATGGGGGCAGAAAGACTCATGGCAGTATCCGGGTGGCGGGTTTACAGGCGGCGATTGTACCTCCACACATCGCCTGGCAGTGTAGGATTCCTGCCACCGCCCCCTTGAGCGAGCCACTTTATGCAGCTGACTCATCGCCCTGTCCAGGCCCAGGACATCGCCAGCATTTGCCGCTTCCCCCAAGGCCCCGACGAACTGTTTTACATGTTCCCCAAGGCCAATTACCCACTGACATCAGCACAATTGAACGACGCCATCACTCAGCGCGTTGGCTCATCTGTGGTGGTGGGCGAAGGCAAGGTGCTGGCCTTTGCCAATCTCTACAAAGCTGAACATAACGGCATCTGTGCCTTGGGCAATGTCGTAGTAGCACCCGCTGCCCGCGGCCACGGCGTGGCGCGCTATCTGGTGCAAGCGATGATCGACCTGGCGCGCAAGCAATTCAATGCCCGCGAAGTCTGGGTGTCCTGCTTCAACAACAACACCGCAGGGCTGTTGCTGTATCCACAGCTGGGCTTTGTGCCCTTCGCCATTGAAGAGCGCCAGGGACCGGGCAATACCCGAGTGGCATTGATACAGATGAAGCAGGCGTTGCAGTGAATCGATGAGCTGCGACGAACCTTGAGCGCGCCATGGCGTCCGAACCTGTGCATCCGCCGTTCGAGGTTCACCTGTGAAAGACGTCATCACCCGCAAATATCGCCTGATCGTTAAAACCCTCGGTTACGTCGGCTGGTCGTTGTTCTGGCTACTGATCTGGGACGTACTGGTGACCATCGATTTCATGCTGTTCTTCAACAGCAAGTTCACCCTGCCACTGATGCCCTTGACCCTGCTCGGTTCGGCGCTGGTAGTACTGGTCAGCTTTCGCAACAGCAGTGCCTATAGCCGCTGGTGGGAAGCGCGGACCTTATGGGGTGGGCTGGTGAACAGTTCACGCAGTTTCGCCCGCCAGGTGCTGACCCTGATCGACGACCAAAGCGATGGCGTCAATCCGATCAAGGCAACGCTGTTGCGCCGCCACGTTGCCTATGTCAATTGCTTGGCCGCGCATCTGCGCGGTGAGCCATGCCCGGATGAGCTGATGGCGTTCATCCCGCCCGAGGAATTTGACCGCCGTAGTCGCTCGAACAATTTCGCCAACGACATCCTCACCGGATCGGCAACCTTGCTGGCACGTGAATACAAGGCCGGCCGCCTGGACAGCATCCGCCTGGCACGGCTGGAGTCGACTCTGGTCGACCTGTCCAACAGCCAAGGTGGCATGGAGCGTATTGCCAATACACCACTGCCCTACCCTTACGTGTATTTCCCGCGTTTGTTCATCTCGCTGTTCTGCCTGATCGTGCCGATCGGCCTGGTTGAGTCGCTGGGCTGGTTCACCCCGCTGGCCTCGACGGTGGTGGGCTTTATGCTGCTGGCCATCGAACGCATCGGTACGGATCTGCAAAGCCCGTTTCGCATAAGCGAGCATCAGATCCAGATGGACAACATTTGCGAAACCATCGAGCGCAATCTGGAGTCGATGCAACGTGATGCGCAGTGTCAGGAGTTGATTGGCTAATGCTAAATCTTGTCCGTCACCGGGCTAGATGGTCTGTACAAGGGGCCAGTCAAGACAGTTGCTCTCACAATAAATCACCAGCGCAACCAGCGAGGCCCGAGCAACGCACCTAGCAGCGTCGGAATGGCCATCCCAAGCACGTACCAGACACCCCAGAACGGCACCTCCATCTCCGGGCAATGCAGGCAGTAAGCCAAGGTCGCCGTGGAACTGGCCAACAGGCCGGCGACACCGCCGGCCAGACGCAAGCGTGTCGGGGCAAGCCCACGCATCACCCGCAACAGCGCGAAGAATCCCGGTATCGACAACAACACAATATTGAACGGACAGGTCCGCCAGGTACGGCCAAAGATCAGGCTCAATTGCTGGTCCTCCGGCACCCCGCTCAGCACCAGCAGCGTTGCCGCCCAAACGCCGAGTACCGGCATCCCGATGCCGCCCCAGCGTACGCCGACGTCAAAGCCAGGGCGCGCCAGGCGAATGAACACCAGCAGTGCCGCGACCACCAGCGTGGCCGGCAAAGCCAGTTTGGCCCAGAACAACGGGGTCGTTGCCACCTCAACAATGTCGGTACGCACGCCGAACACCACCACCATCAACAGGCACGCCCCCACCACGGCGACCAACATGGCCAGGCTCAAACGACGCGCGAACTGCCACCGGTCAATCGGCTCGATGCCAGTGGCAAGCAAGGAAATCAGGTCGTCAGTTTTCATCATGTACCTCGAATCATCGCGGCGAGTGCCTTGAGCCCCCGATGTATACCGACCTTCACCGCTGAACCGGACAGCCCGGTCAGTTCAGCGGTTTCCTCGACCGACAAGCCCTGAAGCTTGACGCTCATGATCGGAAGACGCTGTTTGTCCGGCAATTGTTGTAACAGTTTACCCAGGTCGCGCTGGGCTTGCGCCGGCTCTTGCTCATCCTGGGCAAACAATTCATCGCTACCATCCAGTGGATCGTTCAAGGCCTGCCGACGGCCCTGGCCACGCAGATGGTCAGCCATTTTATAGCGGGCAATAGCCTGCACCCAAGCGGTTAGCGGCTGTTCGCGCTGATAGCTGTGACGGGCGTTGTGCACCGCCAGCAGCACCTCCTGAAGCAGGTCTTCCAGATCATCTGGGCGAGCATACAGGCGTTTGCGCAAAAAGCTACGCAGGTGTCCGCTCAGTTGCTGCAGAAACCGCCGATACGCCTGCGCATCACCGTCCAATCCTGATACCAGCAAGCCTTGTAGCGCCGCCTCACGCGCGCGCAACATTTCACTCTGAGTAGTTCGATCCATCTTGGGCTCTGGTTACAGGGTCTGAAAGAAAGAGTCTGGAAGCCAGACAGCGTTGCTTGGAACCTTAGCGGCATTAGCTGTTTACCGAACAGAGGCAAAGTTGCCCAAAAAATTTCTACAGCACTGTAACCCCTCGGCAAATCCCGACGAACTACCTCACGAGCCGTAAGCAAATCTGCCCGGCCCCCCAACCTTTTGGAGTATGTCGTCATGAAAATTTTCGCCGCTACCGCTGCTGCCCTCGCTTTCTCATCGATTGCCGGGACTGCCATTGCTGCCTCCTCCACCGACGCCCCGGCGCCTGCCATGGAGAAATGTTACGGCGTGTCCATGGCCGGTAAAAACGACTGCAAAGCAGGGGCCGGCACCAGCTGCGCAGGTACTTCAAAAATGGATTACCAGGCCAACGCCTGGAAAAACGTACCCGCCGGCACCTGCACCTCGATCAAGACCCCCAATGGCATGGGTTCGCTGACGCCAAAACAGTCCTGATTCATAACTACCCGCACAGGGCGAAGCGACCATGAACAGTTTCTCTACGCCACCCGCCGAGGTCTGCCTGGGCGCAGGCCTGGGGCTCAAGGCCGAACATTACGAACATGCCAATGCCTGTGAAGCCCCTGGATTGTGGTTCGAAGTTCACCCGGAGAACTACATGGTCGCAGGCCCCAGGCTCACCTGGCTGGAGACCATCGCCGAGCGCCATCCGCTGTCCTTGCATGGAGTGTCACTGTCACTGGCCGCAGACCAGTTGCCTGACGCCGAGCACCTTTATCGGCTCAGGGCCCTGGTCAACCGGGTTCAACCACAGCTGATTTCGGAGCATCTGGCCTGGTCCACATGGCAAGGCCAGTACCACCCTGACCTGCTGCCGTTCCCGCGTAGCCAGGCAGCGCTGTTACGCATTGTCGACAACATTCACTACGCCCAGGACATCCTGGCCCGTCCACTGGCCCTCGAGAACCCCAGCCACTACGTGCATCTGGAGGGTCACGACTACAGTGAGATCGACTTTCTCAGCGAGCTGGCCCAACGCACCGGCTGTAGTATGTTGCTGGACATCAACAATGTTCACGTCAGCGCCCACAACATGGGCTTTGAGGCCCACACCTATCTGGACGCGTTTCCAGCGCACCTGATCAGCGAAATACACCTGGCTGGATTCAGCCAGGACGCTAACAGTGACCTACTGATCGATTCCCATGACGCGCCCATCGCCGCTGAAGTCTGGGCACTGTATCGGCATCTGTTGCAACGAATCGGGCCGCGCCCGACGTTGGTAGAACGTGATGATCAGCTTCCGCCATTCGAAACGCTGCTGGCTGAGCGCAACACCGCCCAGCGCCTGCTCGAAAGCCTCGGGAACCGGCCATGAACAACTCATCACTAGGCGCGTTCCAGTCAGCCTTCATTGACGCCTTGTATGGCCATCCGGAGTCGGCGAAATTACTGCCACTGACCCAGCAGACGGGTTTCACGGTATATCGCAACACGGTGTTCAAAGGTTGTGTCGACGCCTTACAGGCCAACTTCCCGGCCGTCGAACGATTGGTTGGCAGCGACTGGTTTCGTGCCGCAGCAGCCGTTCACGCCACGCAAACACCGCCCAGCGATGCGCGTTTGATTCTTTACGGTGAACACTTCGCAACGTTCCTCGAACACTTCAAGCCCGCGCAAAGCCTGCCTTACCTGGCGGATGTGGCACGCGCTGATCGTTTGTGGATTGAGGTTCACATTGCGCCTGAAGACAGTGCTCTGGACCTGGCCGCAATGACCAAAATCAGCCCCGAAGACCTTGGCCAGCAACACTTGCGGCCGCGACTCGACGTACGCTGGCAGTGGTTCAGCGGGCAACCGATCTACAGCATTTGGCACTGCAACCGCCAAGCCTTGGCGTTGCCCGAACCCCTTGTCTGGGTGAGCGAGGGACTACTGTTGCGCCGTCAGGGCGGCCAAGTGCTATGGCAATCGTTGAGCGAGGCTGAATGCATCTTTCTCGACGCCTGTGCTGCCGGTCAATCACTGGAAGAGGCCGCCCACACTGTACTGACTTTCGATTCGACACTGGACTTCACTACCCTGCTCGGCCGCGTGCTCGCGGCCGAGGTACTTACCTGAACAGCCCCTGGCCAGCACGGCCTCGATTGGAGCACACCATGCACTCGCTCAGTGATACCCCGCACAAACACCCCGCCGACGACAGTACTCGCTGGTCGCGTTGCGCCGAGCAATTGCACGGATTGATCAGCGACTCGTTGCTATCGCTAGTCGCACGTCTTGGTATCGCCGCGATTTTCTTTCTTTCAGGACGAACCAAGGTCGAAGGGTTGTTGAGCATCCCCCCCAGTACTTATGAGCTGTTTCGTACCGAGTACATGCTGCCTGTGCTATCACCCTGGCTAGCTGCACATCTGGCCACCTATGCCGAGCACCTGTTTCCGCTGCTGCTGGTGCTCGGCCTGTTCACCCGCTTTGCCGGCTTGGCGCTGCTGGGCATGACCCTGGTGATCCAGGTGTTCGTGTACCCCGATGCCTGGCCTACTCACCTGAGTTGGGCGGGGTTGCTGTTGGTGGTGATCGGTCGCGGTGGCGGACGCTGGTCGCTGGATCGCTACCTGGGCATCCGCTAGGCCCGCACAAATCGCTGGCGGAGCAAATCGCTCAAGGCATCCACCAGCAACACCAGCACCAGCATGGCCATGATCACCGTGCTGGCCTGGGCTTCCTGGAACAGGCTCAAGGTGGTGTAGAGCATCTGCCCCAACCCTCCGGCACCGACAAAACCGAGCACACTAGCCATACGAATGTTGTTTTCCCAGCGGTACAGGCTATAGGCCAACAATTGCGGCCAGAGGTTAGGCAAAGTACCGAAGCAGAACGCCGTGACCTGGCTGCCGCCCTGCAGGCGAATGGCTGCGGCCGGTTCTGGCGGGGCATTTTCCAAGGCCTCGGCAAACAGTCGGCCCAGTACACCTGAGGTGTGCAAGGCCAACGCCAAGGTCCCGGCATTCGGTCCCAGGCCCGCAGCCAGTACCGTCAGTGCGGCCCAAACCAACTCCGGTATCGCCCGCAGGGCATTGAGCAACAACCGCGCGGCGCCCTGCAGCGGCCAACCAAAACGCCCGGCGGCCGGCAAGGCCAGCAGCAAACCGAGGATGATCGCGAGCAGTGTGCCCAGGCCGGACATGGCCAGGGTCTCCAAGGCGCCTTTGCCGACTGCCCGCAAATGCTCTGGGCTCAGGTCGGGGCCGAGGAAGCGTGCCGCATAAGCGCTCATCTGCCCCAGGCCGCCCTCACCAAACAGTGCCTGCAAGTCGAGACTCAAGTAGGCGAACGAGCCCGCTACTGCCACCAGCAAGGCCAGGACCAACGCGGCATTGATCAGCCTTCTCATGCCAATCTCCCACGCAACAAGCGGCTGAGTTGGTCGGCCAGCCACACAAGCACCAGGAAGGCCAACAACATACTCGCCACCTCGGCCCCTGCGAACATGCGCATCGACAAGTCGATTTGCTGCCCCAGGCCGCCAGCGCCGACAAAGCCCATCACCACCGAAGCACGGATCGCGCACTCCCAGCGATAGACCGTGTAAGACACAAGCTCCGCTGCGGCATCCGGTAAAATGCCGTAGCAGAATGCACTCAGACGGCTGCTACCGGCCTGTAGCAACGCGTGGGCCGGACGCTGGTTCACCGACTCGAATATTTCCGCATACACCTTGCCGAGCATGCCGCTGTAAGTGATGGCAATGGCCAGCACACCGGCGGTCGGCCCCAGGCCCACAGCGCGGACGAACAGCAAGGCCCAGACAATTTCCGGCACACTGCGCAAGAAGATCAGTAACCCGCGCACCGGCAGGCGCACCGTGCGCGACCAGAACCCCAAGCGCCCACCGCGCGAGGCGGCGCCCAAGGACAATGCACGACTGGCCAATAGGCTGGCCGGAATCGCCAGGAGCAACGCCAAGGCCATGCCGGCTGTGGCCACCGCCAGCGTTTGCAGCGTGGCCTGCCACAGCAAGGCAAGAAACTCGGGATCATGCGCTGGCGGCCAAAAAGCACTGACAAAATTGCCCATCTCGCGGCGGTTTTCAGCCTGCAGCAGGACACCAGGATTGAGCTCACTCAAGTGAATACCGGGCCACAGCAAGGCGATCGCCAGCAGGCTCAGCAGCAGCCTGGGTAGCGCGGCCGGGTCGCGTTTGTCAGCCGTCAGCATCGTGGAATCTGCACGTTCAGCGTTGGTAATGGCACCGGCGGTGAGGCCAGATGTTCGTTGGCGTACAGCGCATCGAGCATTTCACTCGTGACCTCTCTAGCCGGCCGGTCAAACGCGACCCGCCCTTCGCGAATACCGATCACCCGCGGAAAATGCGCGAGCGCCAGCTCCACCGCGTGCAAGCTGGCGACCAGGGTAATACCGCGTTCACTGGCATGCTGATTGAGGGTTTTCAGGCTATGTTCGGCCAGCACCGGATCCATGGCCGAGACCGGTTCATCGGCGAGCAGCAGCGCTGGTTGCTGATACAACGCCCGGGCAATACCCACGCGCTGCAACTGCCCGCCGGACAATTGCCCGCATTGGGCGAAGACCTTGTCAGCCATGCCCAGCCCAGACAGCACCGCACGTACCCCAGGTACATCCGAGGGGTACAACAGGTTGAGCAGTCCGCGCAGGGTACTCCACTGCCCCAGGCGCCCGGCTAACACCGCAGTCACCACGCGCTGGCGAGGTGGCAGCGGCGGTGCCTGATGGATCAGTCCGATCCGCGCTCGCAATCGCTGGCGCGCATGCGCTGACAGCCGCCACGGCGCCTCACCAAGCAACTCGACGCTGCCGGTGGTCGGCGCCAAGGCGCTGGCGATCAGTTGCAGCAAGCTGGACTTGCCTGCCCCCGAAGGACCGATGATTGCTACGCGTTCTCCGGCCTCCACGCGCAAGTCAATCTCATGCAGTGCCTGGACCTGACCATGACGCAGACTCGTACCCTTGAGCTGGATTGTCACTTGAGCAGCTCAGCAGCGCGAGCAGCCTCCTCGATGCCTTTATAGTTGTCCGGGCTGGTGGCGATGAAACGGCTGGCGGCCTGTAGATCAAGGATCGCCTTATCAGCTGGTTTGGCTGGATCGAGGTCGAGGAAGGCCTGCTTGATCTTCTCTTTCAACACCGGGTCGAGGCTGCCACGCACGGTCCAGTTGTAGTCGTAGTAGCTTGGGGTAGTGGCGAACACCTTGACCTTGTTGGTATCGACCTTGCCCGAAGCTACCAGTTTGTCCCAAACACTGGCGTTGAGCACACCAGCATCGACCTTACCGGCCTGGACCCAGGCAGCGGTGGCGTCATGGGCACCGGAATAGGCAACCCGGCTGAAATAGGTCTCAGGCTTGATGTTGTCGTCCTTGAGCATGAAGTAGCGCGGCATCAGGCTACCGGACGTAGACGAAATCGAACCGAAGGCAAAGGTCTTTCCCTTGAGGTCGGCCAAGCTCTTGATCTCTGGGTTGGCGGTGATGAACTTGCTGGTGAACTTGGCGTCTTGCTCACGCTGCACCAGCGGCGTTGCGGTCGGACTCTTCAGGTGCACTTGCACAAAGGTGAAACCGCCCAGCCAGGCCATGTCCAGACGGTCAGTGGCCAATGCCTCGACCACAGCCGGATAGTCCGACACCGGTACGAACTCGACCTTCATGCCCAGCTTTTGCTCGAGGTACTCGCCCAGCGGCTTGAACTTGCGCAGCAGTTCGGTCGGGGCCTCGTCAGGGATGGCACTGACCTTCAGAACATCGGCCGCCTGGGCCAGGTAAGACGTGCAAGACAGCACGAGGCCGGCGAACAGCGCCAGGGGACGTTTGAGCATGGGGATTCTCCGGTTCAATAGCGGGGAAAGAGCCAGCGTAGGGCTGGCCCCAGAATTATAAGAGGCAACGGCACAAAGACCAGCTTTGCTACAATCGGCCTTCACGATTTTTCGAGGTGCGTATGAGCGAGCCGATTCGTCTGACCCAGTACAGCCATGGCGCCGGTTGCGGCTGCAAGATCTCTCCGAAGATGCTCGAGGTGATTCTCGCCGAAAGCGGTACCCAGGCGCTGGACCCGAACCTTTGGGTTGGCAATGCCTCGCGCGATGACGCGGCAGTTTACGCCCTCGACGACGAGCGCGGCGTGGTTTCGACCACCGATTTCTTCATGCCGATTGTCGATGACCCCTACGACTTCGGCCGCATTGCCGCCACCAACGCGATCAGCGATATCTACGCCATGGGCGGTGACCCACTGATGGCCATCGCCATTCTCGGCTGGCCGATCAATGTGCTGGCCCCGGAAGTGGCCCGCGAAGTGATTCGCGGCGGTCGCGCAGTGTGCGCCGAGGCGGGTATTCCATTGGCTGGCGGCCACTCCATCGATGCCCCCGAGCCGATCTTTGGCCTGGCGGTGACTGGCGTGGTGCAAAAGCGCCACATGAAACGCAACGACACCGCAACTCAGGGCTGCCGCCTGTACCTGACCAAACCACTGGGCATCGGCATCCTCACCACCGCCGAGAAAAAGTCCAAACTGCGTGATCAGGACAAGGGACTGGCCCGCGACTGGATGTGCACCCTCAACACGCCTGGCAGCCGCTTCGGCAAGCTGGCAGGCGTCAAGGCCATGACCGACGTTACCGGTTTCGGCCTGCTGGGTCACTTGGTGGAACTGGCCGACGGTAGCGGTTTGAGCGCGCGTCTGAACTACAGCGCCGTGCCGCGTCTGCCAAGTGTCGAACATTACCTGACCGAAGGCTGTGTACCTGGCGGCACCTTGCGCAACTTCGACAGCTACGGTGAAAAGATCGCTCCACTGACCGACGAGCAGAAACACCTGCTGTGCGATCCGCAAACCAGCGGCGGCCTGCTGGTTGCAGTGGTGCCTGAGGGTGAAGCCGAATTTCTCGCTGTCGCCGCCGAACTGGGCCTGAACCTGGCACCGATCGGCGAGCTGGTTGAGCGACAGAGCCATGCGGTTGAGGTGCTGTAATGCGTGACAACAGCTCCGACTATCGCCACCTGTTTCTGCATGACGTACCCATGATGGACATGCGCGCCCCGATCGAATTTGCCAAGGGCGCCTTCCCTCATGTGATCAACCTGCCGCTGATGAACGACCTTGAGCGGCAAAAGGTCGGCACCTGCTACAAGCAGCAGGGCCAGCAAGCCGCCATTGCCTTGGGCCATCAACTGGTCAGCGGCCAGAGCAAAGATGAACGTGTCGCCGCCTGGGCCGCATTCGCTCGGGCCAATCCTGAAAGCTACCTCTACTGCTTTCGCGGCGGTCTGCGTTCACAGATCGTCCAGCAGTGGCTCAAGGACGAAGCCGGAATCCAGTACCCAAAGGTGGTTGGCGGCTATAAGGCCATGCGTAACTTCCTGCTTGAGACCACTCAAAGCGCAGTCACCGCATGCGATTTCGTCTTGATTGGCGGCCTGACCGGCACCGGCAAGACTGAAGTACTGCAGGTGCTGGACAACGCCCTGGACCTGGAAGGCCACGCGAACCATCGCGGCTCCAGCTTCGGCAAGCGCGCCACTGGTCAACCCGCGCAAATCGACTTCGAAAACCGCCTGGCCATCGATGTGCTGAAAAAGCGCGCCCGTGGTATCGAGCAGTTCGTCCTTGAAGATGAAGGGCGCATCGTCGGCAGCTGCTCACTGCCCCTGGAACTGTACCAGGGCATGCAGCAGTATCCGCTGGTATGGCTGGAAGACAGCTTCGACAATCGCGTCGAGCGCATCCTCGGCGACTACGTGATCAACTTGTGCGCCGAGTTTGTTGCCCTTCATGGTGATGAACAAGGCTTCCCACTGTTTGCCGAACGCCTGAACCAGAGTATGAACAACATCCTCAAGCGCTTGGGTGGTGAGCGTTACCAACGTCTGTCAGGCCTGCTGCAACAGGCCTTGGAGGAGCAGCAGCGCAGTGGCGCGGTTGACCTGCACCGGGGCTGGATCAGCGGTCTGCTCAGTGAGTATTACGACCCGATGTACGCATTCCATCGCGACAGTAAGGCCGGGCGCATCGAGTTTTCCGGCGACCAGGCCGAAGTACGCGAATACCTGCTGGCTCGCGCGGCCCGACACTGATGCAGGCACCGCGTATCAGCTGACACCGCGTCGATGCCATCACTAGCAAAGCTGGCCACAAGCAAGTGTAATCACTGACAGAGCGCAGCCACTCGCTCGCGCAGCCAGCGATGCCCCGCCTCGCTCTCCCGGCGCTGATGCCAGGCCTGCTGAAAGCCAAAAGCCTTGATCGCCAGTGGCGGTTCAAAGCGGCGCAGACACGGGTCGAGTTTGCTGCTGTCGAGGCTGCGCCGGGCAACGGTAAGAATCAGGTCGGTACCGGCAATCACCTCTTGCGCCGCAGCCCAATGCGGCAATGCTAAAGCGACACGGCGACGGGCGCCGATCGCCGTGAGCGCCAGATCAATCTCGTTGTCGATGCCCGGGCGAACCGCCACCAACACATGCGGTCGCGTCAGCCAATCAGCCAGCGTGAGCCCGCCGCGAGGCGGCAAGCCACTGCGATCGGCGATACAGGTAAAGCGCTCTTCAAACAGGGTTTCAACCCGAAGCTCGGCGGCAATGTCGGGAAATACGCCAAGCGCCAAATCCGCCTCCCCGTCGAATAAATGCCCGAGCATCGCCTCGCGGCTACCCTGAATGACTACCAGATCAATCCCCGGCGCCTCTTCGCGCAGCACACGCATTAGCCCCGGCAATACCACCCGGGCACCATAATCCGACATGGCCAGACGAAAACTGCGACGCGTCTTACGTGGGTCAAAGCCGGGATCGGTCAACAAGTCGTCAAGCTGCTCCAGGGCTTGCTGCAACGGCTCGAGCAAGGCCTGAGCACGGGCGGTGGCCTGCAGGCGTCCGCCACGACGTACCAGCAGCGGATCGGCAAACAGTTCACGCAACTGCGCCAGTGCATGACTGACCGCCGGCTGACTGCGGTGCAACCGCAAGGCAGCCCGCGATACGTGTTGTTCGACCAACAGTGCATGCAGCGTGAGCAACAAATTCAGATCAATACGCCGCAAATCATCCATCAGGCGAATAACTCCCGTGCACCATTCGAATTTCCATTAACCACATGGATAGCCAAGACTTTACCAAACCATTTTCACGGAGTCTTGCCATGAACCTGTCATTCGCCCCTGCCGCCCTGCTTCCACTGGCCATCGCCCTGCTGGCGGGTGCCGCAGTGCCCTTCCAGGCCGGCAGCAATGCCGCCCTGGGCCGCCTGCTCGGTCATCCGTTGTGGGCAACACTGGTTTCACTGGCAGTCAGTGTGCTGATGGTCATTCCCGCCCTGCTAATCTTGCGCGCGCCACTGCCGCAGGTCGCGGCATTGACCCAAGCGCCCTGGTGGGCCTGGCTTGGCGGTGTGGCCGGGGTCGCCTACATCACCGCGGCGCTGATGCTGACCCCACGTTTGGGCGCTGCCGGGTTCATCGTCTGCGTGATCGCAGGTCAAGTAGTCTCATCCCTGCTGATCGATCAATGGGGCCTGATGGGCTTGACGCAGCGGCCAGTGAACGGCCTGCGTCTGGCTGGGGTCGGGCTGATCGTAGTCGGCATGCTGGTGGTGCAATGGGGAACTTCGACGGCGCGCTAGATGGTGTCCGGGCCAAGGGGTTGGATGTAGGGCGGCGGCTCCAGGGCCCGATTCATTTCGAATCGCAGGCTAGGGGCCTCGATAGCGAAGCTGATCACCACCCCCAAGACCACTACCAGAACACCTTCCAGCCAATGCCAGCCAGGTATCACGGCCCCCCGCCGGGCCTGTTGGCACCACCAGGCTTGCCCCAGGCAAAACGCAAAGATCGCCAGCAACCACAGGTAAAAACCCGGAGCAAAGTGCGTCAGGTTGACGAAGTTATAGCTGCGATTATCAGGCATCCGGTCAATGCCGAAGCTGGTCAACCCCAGGTACAGCGCGCCCAATCCCAGAACCAGCGATAGCCATCGCCAGCGCCGATGCGCAAGGATTGCCAGCCCCAACAAGGGATTGGCGAACCAGCCAAATATGCCGAACACCAGCCCCCAAGGACCATACAACAGCGCCTGCAATGCGTGCAGGCGACCGTCGCCGCTGAGGTACATGGCGTTGAAACACAGGCTCGACAAGAACAACAGTAAGGTGATTACAACGTAACGGCGGGCGATGATCACTGATCACGCTCGAACAACAAGCCGTAAAGTCCCGAGTCGGATAATTCGCCGGCTACACACCAGCGTTCGCGGAGCACACCTTCAAGCACAAAGCCCAGGCGTTCCAGGGTCCGTGCTGAAGCGCTGTTACGCGGGTCGATCTCGGCCTCAAGACGGCGCATTTTCAAGTCTCGGGCCAAGTAGTGAACGAAGCGCTCAAGCGCTTCGCTCATAAAGCCCTGCCCCTGGGCACTGCTAGCCAGGCAGTAACCGATTTCGCCGCGGCGCGAGTCGCTGTCGAAATTGCAACACTGGCACATGCCGATCAGCTCATTGCTGTCACGACGATAGATACCCAGCTTGAGCAACTGGCCCTGATGGTAGCCTTGACGGTCAGTTTCCAGTGCTGCCTGGGCCTGGGTCAGTTGATTCCAGGGCGCATGATTCCAGAAGCGCATGACCTGCGGATCAGCCATGATCGCCAACCAGGCAGCGGCATCCTCTGCCTGCATGGGCCGCAAGTGCAGACGCGGGCTTTCAAGGCAAAGATCGAGAGGAAACGCGTGGGGATACGACACGGGTAGAACTCCTGTTCTGGCCGAAGAGCCGCACAGTCTACCGCAAGGTTGCCAGGCGCTGGTTGTCAGTACAGCGCCCTGGCTTTATAGCCTTCAGGCTACTTCAGCCCCCTCGTGTGGCCAGATCGGCTCGTTGGCTTCCAGCGGTGGCAAACCATAGGCAGCCCGGGCTGCGTCGCAACTGGGGTTGTGCTGACCATCGACCCAGGATGCCTCGAATTCGCGGCAAGGGCTGGAGCGCTGCTCATAAAGGCCACAACTGACCCCTTTACCTATTTCACCCTCAAGGCCAATACAGCGGCAGGGTTTGCTGTCGGTGCCGATCATTGCTACCCGAGTAGGGTTGATCTGTACCACCAGATCGTCGGGCACCAAGCCTCCCGCCGATGCGCACTCACCCCAGAAAAAAGACACACGGAAAAACCCGCAGCAGGCGCCGCAGTTCAAACAAGGATTATGTTCGGACATGATTAGGAGACGGGGGTAAGTTTATCGTTATTGGGAGAAAACCCGTCGCCATTCTATGCTTCGCCAGCGCTTTGAGAAGGGGGCACCTGCAGAAATATCGCGTCTCTGACAGGCGGTTGATTCCGCGTGTTGGTCGCTCAAAATCCTGAAGTAAAGAAAATTCGCACAGATGCTTAGGACGCATCCTGCATCAATTCCCATGTCGCCTTGTTAGCGTGCTCGAAAAATTGAGCTTGCTCAGGCAATGGCTTGCGCATCGCCTTTTGCTTTCCCTTTCAGCTTAAGGATAAGTGTATGTTCGCACCGGCCAATGCTGCGCTTTTCGAGCTACAGATCCCCACGGTTCGCAACGACTTCAAAGTGCTGGCTTTCAGCGGTACTGAAACCATCAGCTGCCTGTATGCGATCAGCGTCGAGCTGGTCAGCGAGTACCCTGATTTCGATCTGGAAAGCCTGCTCGGTCAGCCGGCGTTCCTGCGCTTTGGCTTGCAGGGTGAAGGGGTTCACGGGCATATCGAAGATGTTCTGGTCGGCGAATCCGGCAGGCGCCTGACCCGCTATCAGCTGACCTTGGTGCCCGCGCTGCACTACTTGCAATTCAGCTACAACCAGCGGATTTTCCAGCAACTGACGGTGCCGCAGATCGTTGCCCAGGTGCTCAAGGGCCATGGCATTCAGGCCGATGCTTTTGTCTTTCATGTCCGCACCAGCCCTAAACGTGAATACTGCGCTCAATATTTTGAAAGCGACTACGAGCTGATCCTGCGGCTGTGCAGTGAGGACGGGATTGCCTGGCACCACCAGCACAGCCCGGACGGCCATCGGCTGGTGTTCACCGACGACCAGACGTTTTTCCCCAAGCTTGGCGCCACGCCGTATCAGCAAGGCAGGGGTCTGGTGGCGGACCACCCGGTCATCAGCCAGTTCTCCCGGCGCTTCAGCACCCGCACCAGCACGGTCACGCGCCGCGGCTATGACTTGCAGCGGCCAAGCTTGCTGCTGGAGAGCCAGTTCACCGCCGAGTTCAGCCCGGAGCTTGAGGACTACCGCTACCCGTTGTCGATGGACACCGAGAGCCTTGGCAGGCAACGCGCTCGCCAGGCCCTGGAGCGGCACCGCTGTGACTACCAGTTGGCCGAAGGTCAAAGTGACCAACCATTTCTGCGCAGCGGCCACTTCTTCGACCTGACCGAGCACCCGCGTAAAGACTGCAACGACTTGTGGCTCTTGCTCAGCGTCACCCATGAAGGTAAACAGCCGCAGGTGCTTGAGGAGTCAGTCAGCAGCGACAGCCAACCCGAAGACGACTTCAGCCAAGGCTATCGCAACAGCTTCAGCGCTATTCCCTGGAACGTGTTCTACCGGCCACCGCTGGTGACCCGCAACGCCGTGCTGGTCAGCCAGACCGCCCGGGTTACCGGGCCGGCCGGGGAAGAAATCTTCTGCGATGTGTACGGGCGGGTCAAAGTCGAGTTCCACTGGGACCGTACCGAACTGAACAGCGACAATAGCAGTTGCTGGCTACGGGTAGCGTCCAGTTGGGCTGGACAGGGTTTTGGCGCGGTGACCCTCCCGCGCATCGGCATGGAAGTGCTGGTCACCTACCTGGAAGGTGATCCCGACCAGCCGTTGATTACAGGTTGCGTACCCAACAGGCTCACACCGCAGCCCTACCCGTTGCCCGCGAACAAAACCAAGACCGTGCTGCGCAGCCGCAGCTCGCCCGCCAGTGGCGGTTACAACGAACTGTCGATTGAGGACCGCAAAGGCCAGGAGTTGATCTACCTGCGTGCCCAGCGCGACCTGGAGCAAAAGGTCGAGAATGACAGCCGCCTGGAAGTCGGTAACGAGCGCCGGGAAACCATCAAGGGCAACAGCATTGCGGTACTGGAAGCTGAAGACCAGCGCACGGTGAGCGCTGACCGAAAAGTTGAGCTCAAAGCCAACGACTATTTGCACATTGCCGACAGCAGCCATACCCGCATCGGACAAACGCTGGCGATTGAAGCGGGTCAGCAACTGCACCTAAAAGCAGGGGCCCAGGTGATCCTCGATGCCGGCGCCAGCATCACGTTGAAAGGCGGTGACCAGCACATCGTGATCGGTCCTGGGGGAATTTTCAGCAGCGTACCGATAGTCATCGGCGGCGTACCAGCAGCGGCGATGCCTGCGGTGTCGGCGATGCCTGTGGCCGCGCTGACAACCAGCGTCAGCGCCGTCCCCATGGAAGCCCTGCTCAAACAAAACGCGGTTTTCCGTGAGGCCAGTTCTGGCATTTGTCCGGTGTGTGATGCCGCCCAACAACAGCTGGACACCGAGGAGCTACACGCATGACGTCCATGCCCCCGACCAAGGGACTCCTCCTGCTTGACGGTGCCCAGTATGACGATGCCTTTGATTGTCTGAACCAACACTACGGTTCAGACAATCCCCGCCCCCTGTTCAAGGGAACCCCATACGAACCCATTGCCGGGGCCGGGCCATTTTTACTCGATGCCTCATTCGGCAGTGCCGCCTATAGCGCGTGGTGGGGCGGCGGCGATTTGCAGCATGGTGTATGGCTGGCCACTGTTAAAAGCGCCCACCAATTACTGCCAATCCTGCAACGGCGCTTACGCATTTTTGATGAGCAGCAAGGCGAATATTGGTTACGCCTGGCTGATGGCCCCGTACTCAATCGCGCCCACTTGGCAGGTGCCCAATGGCCTGCTGGCTTCTGGTTTGGCGTGGATAGCGTCTGGCTGAGACACAACGGCGCCTCGGTGTGCGCCTGGACGAACGAAGCGCCTGAGCGTGATGTTGCTCCGGCAGATAAAGGTCTAGCGGCACAAATCACCCTGCCCAACGCGCTCATGCATGCGCTCAGCCTGCCGGCCAACACGGAACAACCTTCATGAGTCAATCTATTCAAGCGCCATACGGGACGTGCCCGCTTTTCGCTGCGGTGTTGCCGCTGCGCTATGCCTTGGGGCCCACGGCAGCTGTCGATGTCAGTGCCTATGAGTTGCCGCCTCTAAACGGTCAGTTTCCCGAGCTTGGCCCGCGTCATCCTGACCTGAGCGGGCAAGACCTGAACTACACCTCACGCTTGCTGCGTGATGGTTGGCTCTACGTTTGGGAGAGCACACCCCCCAAGTTGGTGGAGTACCAGGTCGAATCAGCTCAACTCACCCAAACCTCACGGGCAGGACGGGTAATTGATACCCGGACGCAACCCCACCTACTGCTCAGAGCGGGCGCGTCGGCCGGTTTGGTGTGGTCACCGGTTCGTTGGAGTGAGCCGCAGTACCAAGCCGCCAAACACGACCCTGCTGTGCGTCAGCGCATCATGCGTACGTTTGTGCCGGGAGTGGCGCCGCTCAGTGGCCAAATTGGCGCGATCAAAACGCATATTGGCGAATACAGCGATGCCACGCGCTACGGCTGGAGCAGTGAGCCTGCAACGGAACACGCACCCGCCTGGCCGAACATGCTCCGGCAAATGGCACGTTGCGAACAGCACACTTACGCACTAATCGATGACGCATGGGGTGTGCTGCTCGATCTCGCCGCACTAATGCGCGCGCGCAAGGCAGGATTTGACAACTATAAGGAACATCACGCCGAAGAGTGGGCCATTGCAGGTGTTTTAAAGTCGTTGATGGACAGTGATGAGCAATTGAAATCGCAGTTGCGCTTGATCACCCGCTATGAGGAGTTGAACCGCGTCTGGGACGACCAGAACACCCAAGAATACAACTATACCGTCGACATGCGCCGACTGGCGCAGCTCTGGGTCGATTGGTTCAACACCGTGCAAGTGAATGGCCCGTCCAGTATGGACACCGCCTGCGGCCACTTCGACATCACGCTGCCAGCCAGTCGCGAGGCATTGGAATTGCACTTCGCTGCTGCCTGCCTGGGCCCGGCCAGTACCAGTACAGGCGCCAAAGCCATAACCTTGAGCCTTGAAGGTAATGCGCAAGGCAAACCCTGGTTGCTCTGGGCATTGCTTGGGTTAACCAAGAGGCTTGGCATTGGTGAAATAAAATACCTGATCGATCTGAGTGATGCGGCTCACGACAATGGAGCCTCAATCAAAGAGGGCATCACTCAACTGACGAAAGCCGTTGGTTATGCAGAGGCGCTGAACAAGACGGCTGAAAAGCTCGCTCAACTTGCTCCGGCCTCCAGCATGGAAACCTTGTTTCTATCCCTCGCACCTGCTGCCGGGCTGCACTTGCACCAAGCGGAAAATGCCGCCAGCACTGCCGGGCGCATTTACATGGCCGCCGCGTTGGCCCGCAGTGATCAGCGCATTCAGACCTTGGCCATCACACCGCGGCAACTGGGCGAGTGGTACAGCGACCTGATAGGCACCCGCAACACACTGCCCGCCAGACTCAACGTCGCCCCCTTAGCCAGTGCGGTGAGCGAAAGCATTCCGTTTATGCACCTGGTACCGGCGAGTACCAAGCTGCCGCCATTACCGGTCAACCTCGCCGCGGGCGCTGATCTGGGCAGTGTGTTTGATTTGAAAAGTGCATTGAGTAAGGCGCCGGTCAAGTCGATTGTGACGTTGGTGGCTGGGGTGAATTTTGTTTGGGCGGCGGGGCAGCTTTATGACAAGCAAACTTTCCAAACTAGATTTAGTGCGGCCGGTGCTGCGCTTGGTATTGTTGCAGCGGGCACAGCGGTCATCCAACGGGCGGTAGAGGTTGACTGGTCTTTGGCTGTCCGCCAGAGCGGTGGCATGTCAATTTCATCTCGGCTACTTTTGGCCAAGGCGTTGGGGAGCGCCGCCTACACTGCTTTGGCGCAAGGCGTCTTTTTAGCGTTCGACGTCGTGCTTTATGGAGTAGACGCCTTTGAAGCCTACAAAGAAGGCGACTTTGACACCATGTCCGCGAACTTGGTAGTGGCTGGCGCGTCACTGGCCAGTATCAGGATTCAGGTCCATGCATTCCGGGCATTTCGAGCCGCACGGGCCGCGGTGATAGCCGGGGATGCAGCAACTATTGCCAGAGGGCTCAACGTAGTACCACACCTGGGCGCCAAATTACTGAGCCTCACAGTAGTGATTGTAGGTGGGGTCCTTGCCCGTCTATATACGGCAGACTCGGCGCTGGAAAAATGGGTGAAAAATTGCCGCTTTGGTATCCGCCCGGACAACACCTGGTCAAACAGCTACATCCTTTCCATGGACAATCTATACCCCATTCTGTTTCCCATCAGCGTTGACGCTTACCGGCTGACAGAAATTCACCCTTATCAAGGGCAAGTTACCTCCACGTATCTGATGCTGAATTTGCCAGGGGAAAATGTGTCGCTGACCGACGCCATGATTTATTTCACCGGCCAGGAAGTTTGGGGCGACACCCTCGGGTATTACGTCGATCAAATCAGAAAGGTCGAGTGGACAGGTAAAGACTTTGCTCGGCATAGCGGCACCCGCATTCCTGTGCCAGCCGGCATAACGCCTTATCGCCGTGTTTACCATGAGGACGGTGTTAGAGACTTGCGGCGTATAGAGGGCGAATTAATCTATTCCCCGAGTGAAGGCCTGACGCTGCCCGCGTTGAAAATCACGGAACGAGCATGGATATGAATGCGCCAGAACAACCCCGAAACAACTCCACGTCCACGGTAATACTTGAGGCGAACAAATCGACGGGGGAACAGCCGATGGAGTTGTTTATCGTCGATGAGCACACGGAGCATTATTTAACTTTGCTAGCAGGCGGAGATTCTGATCGAGGGCTGTTAACAGGAGTATTAGGGGGAGCCGGTGGATGTGCATCGGTGGGTCTTACTCTAATGCTGGCTATGCAAGGTATTTTCGACCCCATCATGCTTACTCTCGGTATTTGTTTATTTCTAGTACCATTCCTATGGGAAACCTTACGTCCATTACCCCTCCCTATCCTGTTCAATCGCCGCACCCGCGAAGTATATTTCGATCATGACGGCGAACTATTCCACACCCCGTGGGACAGTATTTCCGCCGTGGCCAATGAGTTTCAGCTCGCTGGCGCCCAAATCGGTAGTATGCAAAGCGCTTCGCTTGAAATTCGAGTGTGTAAATTTAAACAACCGGAAAAGGCCTTGATGATTAGCCTCGGCGCGCCCTTTGGGAAGTCACTGGCGATGCAAAAAAGCTTCTGGGAGTACATCCGTGCCTACATGAACAACGGCCCTTACTTCGACGAACATGGAAATCATAGTGAATCTGATTCGTTCGTAAAAAGCCAGTTGGCCGTAAGATTCAAAATGAGCGATAGCTTCAAACACACACTGGCGCAGATAAAACAGGCGAAAAAAGAGGCAGGCGGAAGGAACTATTTAGGCGCTAGTGATGTTGCAAAGCTGATACTCGAACCAATGCTTTACCCCCTTGATCGGATCAAGGAATTCACCTACAACATTGCAAAGCGCCGTTCCCGTAATCTCTGGCCAAGCGTTGTTACTGAGCGCTTGAAATCCAATGGCCCCACCACGCGCCTTGTTGATCTTGAATGAATTGGATATGAGCACGTCAGAACAATCCCAATACAGCCCCTCACTCACGGTAATACTTGAGGCGAACAAATCGACGGGGGAACAGCCGATGGAGTTGTTTATCGTCGATGAGCACACGGAGC